>NZ_CAUUHX010000011.1:0-39211 GCF_963545075.1 uncultured Granulicatella sp. | reverse complement strand
AACACGATCATCACCATGAACACGATCATCACCATGAACACGATCATCACCATGAGCACGACCACCATCATGAACATGGACATCATCATCACGATGACGTTCGTGGGTTACAAGAAATTATTGAAATTTTTGAAAATAGTACCGTTTCTGACTTTGTAAAAGAAAAAAGCATTGAAGTGTTCCGTGACATCGCTCGTGCAGAATCTGCTGTTCATCAAGTTCCAATCGAACTAATTCATTTCCACGAAGTTGGAGCGATTGATTCGATTGTAGATATCGCTAGTTTCTTCATCTTGTTTGAAAACTTAGGAATTACAAAAGTGTATAGCGCACCTTTAGTCGAAGGTAGTGGTACTATCAAGGTTGCTCATGGTGTTATGCCTGTGCCAGTTCCTGCAGTAATGCAATTAAGGAAAGGAACTTCTATTTTAATTCATCAAGATTTTGATATTAAAACAGAATTAATTACACCAACTGGAATTGCCTTACTTAAAGCGATTCATCCTGATTTTACCATTCCAGAAAACTTAGAAATCACTTCTGTAGGATATGGATTTGGAAAGAGAGATACTGGAAAATTCAATGCTTTACGTGGAAGTTTATGTCATCCAACAACTCACTCTTTCAAAGAAGTACATCAGTTAGACGATGATATTTATCAAATCGATACGACGATTGATGATCAAACGCCTGAACAAATGGGATTCTTAATGGATTTCCTATATGAAAAAGGAGCGCTAGACGTCACTTATTTCAGTGTTCTAGCGAAAAAAAATCGTCCAGCCATTCATGTAACGATTTTAATTTCTCTGTCTCAATTAGAAGAATTTACTAAGATTCTATTTGAGCAAACAAGCACGATTGGATTTCGTTATCAAAAAATTTCACGAAAAGTGATGCAACGAACTTTTCAAGAAGTAGAAACGAGTTTAGGAACCATTCGTGTCAAACAAAACACATACCAAAACATCTCTAAAACAACTCTCGAATATGAGGATTGTGCTAGACTAGCCAAACAGCATCAAATGCCAATTGGAAAAGTCTATCAACTATTAGAAAAAGAAATATTATTATAATTTAAAAACAAAAAGGAGTCTTATATTTTATATGTTTACACAACAATTTATTCACTTATTATTATCAGAATTTATGGGAACTGCCCTAATGATTTTATTCGGGGTTGGGGTACACTGTGACGAAGTATTGAAAAAAACTAAATACAATGGTTCAGGTCACTTATTCGCCATCACAACATGGGCATTCGGTATTACAGTAACATTATTCATCTTTGGTGGAGTTAGTATTAACCCAGCAATGGCATTAGCAAAAGTTGTTTTAGGATTATTACCTGCTGAACAATTTATCCCTGTAGCAATTGCTGAATTTTTAGGAGCTTTCGTTGGTGCAGTTATCGTATGGTTCATGTATGCAGATCACTTTACAGCTTCTGAAGGTCAAGTAGATGGAATTGCAATTCGTAATATCTTCTCTACTAACCCTAACTGCCGTAACTTACCTCGTAACTATTTCGTCGAAGCATTTGCAACATTTATTTTCTTAACAGCTATCTTAGCTACTGAACAAGTGAATAAAGATCAATTAAACATTATTGTTGGTTTACTTGTATGGGCTGTTGGTATGGGTCTTGGAGGTACTACAGGATTCGCGATGAACCAAGCTCGTGACTTAGGACCTCGTTTAGCTTACCAAGTATTACCAATCAAAAACAAAGTAAATAATGACTGGCAATATGGATTATTAGTTCCAGGTACTGCTCCATTTGTGGGTGCTGTAGCTGCTGCATTATTTGTACGTTATTACTTAGGATATTTTATGTAAAACAAAAAAGCTGCTAACGCAGCTTTTTTTGTTTACTCTTATTTTGACATCTCTAAAACATCCTCTAAGTCTTGTTGGATTATTTGGTTTGGATCAATGGATGGATTATTACCAAATCGAGTAGCTAGACGTAATCTTAACTTCTCATTGAAGTTACGAATCCAACGACCATTACTGCGATCATTTGTTCTAGCATATGCTGTTGCAACTACTTGACGATATGCTTCTTCATCTACCGTTAAGGAATCACTAGCTAATTCATACAATCCAATTTGAGCAATTTCTTCAGATGTATAATCTTCAAAATCAAATGTATTCGGAACACGACTTGCTAGTCCTGAATTTGTTTCTAAGAAAGCACTCATTTCTTTATGATATCCTGCAAAAATAACAACCATATCATGACGATGATCTTCCATAAACTTCAAGATTTCATCAATCGCCTCTTGTCCAAAATTATCATTAGGACCATGTTTTAAGGAATAAGCTTCATCAATAAATAAAACTCCACCAAGAGCAGCTTGTAAATGTTCTCTTGTTTTAATGGCTGTTTGCCCTTGGTATCCACCAATTAAGTCCCCACGAGAAACTTCCACCATTTTATTGGTTGCAATCATCCCTTTTTGATACAACAATTCGCCAATTATTCTAGCAACCGTTGTTTTACCCGTTCCTGGATTTCCTAAGAATAACGAATGTAACGTAATATTTTTCGTTTCAATTCCTTGTTCCTGTCTCACCTTCGATAATTCTACTTGATTAATAAAGGCACTGACTTGTTCTTTGACTTTTTCTAAACCAATTAATTGATTTAATTGTTTCCATGCATCAACTTTATTGTCAGATTCTTCATAGCTTCCTTGTGACAATGCTTTTTCAATATCTTGATTTTTAATCAATGTCATATCTTCGCCCTCTTGTGACATCACACGGAAAATAAATTCTTGCATAATTTGCTCATTTTGATTACGAATCCATCGTGCATTACTCTTATCTAAGGAACGTTTATAGGCTTCTTTAATTTTACGAGCATAAAATTCTGGATCTTCAACTTTTCGAGCTTTTCCTTCAAAAATTTTAAGTCCCATTTGAACAATTTCATCTGGTGAATAATCTTCAAAGGTTAATTGATGTGGCACACGAGAATTGAATCCTGGATTGACATCGAAAAATTGTTCCATTTCTTTTGTATATCCAGCAAAAATCACCATAATATCATCACGATGGTTTTCCATATACGTTAATAATTCATTAATCGCTTCTTCGCCTGTGCTATTCGAACCTTTTTTATTTAAAGCATACGCCTCATCAATAAATAACACGCCGCCTTTAGCCTCTTCTAATTTCTTACGAGTTTGTTCTGCTGTTTGATTCACATATCCAGACAATAAATCAGCAGCTGATACTTCTACAAATTTGAACTCTTCCCCTTTTAAGGCTCCATATTGGAATAAGATTTGTCCCATTAAACGTGCAACAGTAGTTTTACCTGTTCCTGGATTTCCTAAGAAAGCTGCATGCATCGTCATTTTTTCAGGTGGTAATCCTTGTTCGATTTGTAATTGATTATATTTTGCTTGTTGAATTAATTTATCAACCTTTTCTTTGACTGTTTTTAGTCCAATTAATCCTTGTAATTGTGCATAGTAATCTGTATTCGTATGCTGAACCTTTTGTGCGTCCTCTGTTCGAATAATTTCCCCTTTTTCGCTTCTTTCTGGGGCTGCTTTATGTTTTTTAGTAACTCTGCATTGACTCGTTTCATCTATTTCATAGTTCAGTTTTGTAGCATCTCCATTTAAATGAATAAAGTCATTTACAACAAAGCACGACCCCTCTTTAGCACGAATAGTGGTAGAAATTTCTTTTTCCACTTCTACACTATCTCCGACAAACAAAGAATTTGCTGTTAAAGTAATTGGAATATGCTTACTTTCTTTGTTTAAAAATCGTAATATTCCTTGAGAATATAAAGTTGAGTCTTCTTCAATAAAAATATTATTCTGTATAAAACCATTTACCATACGAATATGACTCTTTTTGATTCTCATAAAACTAACCGTTAGATTTTTAAAAACTCCACTGCCATTTTGAAGAAAAATGGTGTAATAATTTGTTCCAACACCATCCACTATAGTATCTTCTAAATATAGTTCACTCTTAGTAGCAGTTAAAACAGACTGATTTCCTTCTTCAAAAGTTCCATAAACTACACTGGAGATAATCGATAGTTTTGAATCTTCAATCCATAAAGAAGTAGGTCTGCTACACTCCATTTTTGAACGCACAAATTCTAATTCCGAATTTTCTCGAATCCATAATCGATTTTGAATGGTAGAATCTTGAATAGAAACTACTGAATGAACAAATTTCATTCCTAATTTGTGTTTATCCGGGAATTTTGTCGTAAAGTCCTTAAAATGAACTTTACTTTTTTCTTCTGAAAACACTAAAAAATGCTCATTTACTGGAAATTCGCTTTGTAATACACAATTTTCAAAAGTTACTTCCGATTCCCCTGTAATGTGAAACATATTGACATTTTCTAATACGGACATCCATAAGTTTTGAAATATCACTTTAGCCTTATTAGAAATTTTAATTTTTCCCTTAATCGTATTTAAAAACGTATTTCCTTCTACATGACCAATAATTGTAATATTTTTTGTAATTTCAGTAAAAGGTTCTTTTGTAAAATTCATGATCAAATTAGGAGTAAATTCAATAATATCTCCATCCTTAGCTGCTTCATAAGCCGCATCAAAATTCCAAGTGTCTTCAGTTGTTCCAACAAGAAATCTTGGCATATTCTCACTCCTTTTATCTTTTTATTTCATTAAAATTTCTACTTAATAATAGCATTATTATACCAAAGTTCATTCGAAAACTCTATTAAAAAAAGGTTTCGTTCACACAAACAAACTTGGAACAAAACCTCTAAAAACATTGATATATCAAAACATAAAAGGAGAAGAGGAGATTTGAACTCCCGCGTCGCTTTCACGACCTATCGCATTTCGAGTGCGACCCCTTCAGCCTCTTGGGTACTTCTCCATTACTAACAATAGTATATTCCCTTTTCCTCAACTCCTCAAGATTTTTTCCAAAATTTATAAGAAACTCACAACTTATCCACAAAGTTATCCACATGTACACATGTTCGCTACTAAATTTTGTTTCCAACTCACCTTCTATCCCCCATATATTGGTCAATACCCTTTTTTTGTAATTTTTTTGTTATATCATGTTCGATTACTTTATCCACAATTTTATTCCACTATCCAAAGTTATCCAAAACATCTATAATCGTTGATATAACAATGTTTCATCAACATTAACCATACACTTATTCACAACTTACCATTCACCTGTGGATAACTTGTTTTCAAAAAAATCCTATGATATCAATGATTTTAAAAAATTTTTTTCTTTTTTTCTGTACAACTAAAAAAAAACTATCCACATAGTTATCAACATTTCTGTGGATAACTATGTGGATTATGTCATTTTATTCTATTTTTTTATAAACTTGGGCTATCTGAGCTTGTTAATTGAATCGTTGTTGTTTGTTTTTGTCCATTTCTATAATAAGTAACTTCCATACTAGAACCAACTGTTTTACTATATAGTGCTTTTCTTAATGTTTGTACACCTGTAATTGGTTTACCATCAATTTCTGTAATGACATCATATTGTTTTAATCCGCCTTTACTTGCGCTACTATCATCTTGAACATCTGCTACAACGACACCTTCTTTCACATCATTCGATAATGCTAATTGTTGACGTCCTTGAGAAGAAACAGATGTTAAATCTACCATTGAAATCCCTAAAACTGGACGAATCACTTTACCAGATTTTTCTAATTGATTAATAATAGAGACTACCTCATTACTTGGAATTGCAAATCCAATTCCTTCTACGCTAGATTTACTAATCTTCATAGAATTGATACCAATCACTTGTCCTGCTGCATTGACTAATGCACCACCAGAATTTCCTGGGTTAATCGCTGCATCTGTTTGAATAGCTGTTACTACCCAATCTTGTTTGCCATCGCCATCCACATCTGTAGGAACAGAACGATCTTTTGCAGATACAATTCCTTGAGTTACACTTGTAGCAAACTCAGTTCCTAAAGGAGAACCAATCGCAATGGCTGTTTGACCAGCTTTCACTTCATCTGAATTCGCAAATTCAGCTACTGTAGTTACTTTATCTGCTTTAATTTTTAATACAGCTAAGTCTGTCCATTTATCTGCACCAATTAATTCTGCTTTTTCACGAGTACCATCTGCCATTAATACTTCTAATTCTTGAGAACCTGAAATGACATGATTATTCGTTACAATATAAGCATAGCCATTCTCAACTTTATAAATAACTCCACTACCTTCAGAAGCAGTTGTTAAATCACTATCTTCTGTTTTTTGATTTTGTCGGCGGCTTTGTCCGTAGCTTCCAAATAAGTTATTTTGATTTAAGCTTTGTTTATTAATCACAGATACAACTGCATTTTTTACATTCGCAACAACATCTGAAACGTCTCCAGCACCCTTATTCGATAAAGCTGTTGGGCTTGTTTTTACAGTTGTTGTACTTGTTGCAGTAGATTTTGCTCCAGTTAATTGGTTTAAAGTTCCTGTTGCACTCATAGCACCAAATCCAATGATAACGGCTAATAGTCCACCGGTTACTCCACCAACAAAACCTGAACGAAAAGCTTTTTTCTTCTTAGCACTTTTCTTTTCTACTGGAGTAGGTTCTTGTATTGTTTCTTCATTTAGTAGTGTATTTTCTTGTGTAGTTTCTACTTCTTCATGGAATTCATTTGTCATGAATATCCCTCCTTTTTCACTTTAGCAATTTCTTCATTGCTTTCTTTTGACACTCTTATACTAATCTAGCTTTTTGAAAAAAGTTTGAAGATAATGTAATTAAATCGTTATAAAGCTGTTAAAAATCCCGTTATTATTTGAAAATTCTATTAAACTCTAAACAATTCTGTCGGTTCATATGGGTCTGTATGATACACTTCAAAAGTTTCATGAATGCCACAATCGTGTTGTAATAAAATCGATTCAGCTGTTTGATACGCTAATTCTTTCAAATTGTTATCTTGGCTTAAATGCCCTAAATAAATTCTTTTTGTCTTATCTCCTAGCATTTCACACATCGCTAATGCGCCATCTTCATTGGATAAATGCCCTTTATCGCTAAGAATTCTTTGTTTTAAATGCCATGCATAATTCCCCATACGAAGCATATCTACATCATGATTACTTTCCATTAAGTAAGCATCCGCATTAGATAGTAATTTTCTTAATTTCTCACTAACATAACCTGTATCGGTTAACATCACAAATTGTTTTTGATCTTTTTGGAATGAATAAAATTGAGGACAAGCTGCATCATGAGATACTGCAAAACTCATTACATCAATATCTCCAAAAGTTTTTGTCACCCCTGGTTCAAATAAATGTTTTTGCTCTTGCTTAATCACACCGATATTTTTATTTTCCATGGCTTTCCATGTTTTCTCATTTGCATAAATATCCATGCCATATTTTCTTGCTAATACTCCGATTCCTTTAATATGATCCACATGTTCATGCGTGACTAAAATCGTATCAATATCTGCCACTGATCGTCCAATTTTTTCCATTTGTGCTGCAATGGCTTTCCCAGTTAACCCACAATCAACTAAAATTTTTCGTTGTGGTGTTTCAATATACGTAGCATTTCCCGAGCTTCCACTCGTTAGTAAACTCACTAAAAAACTTGATTCGCTCATATTGTCTTCCTTTCTATTGCAGCTACAGTTCTATTACGGTGTTGTTGTATTCACCGTTTCTGTTGCTTCATTCGTCAATACAGTACCTCGAATCGCATCTACACGACGAACGAGGGTTTGTCCATCTATTTGTTTAAATTCTACATACCAAGCTGGAGAATAAATGGATAAATCTTTTAACGCTAAAGACTTATAATATGATAATCGAACAACAGAAACAGTTGATCGAGTTGGAATTCTACCAGCTAAATATAATACTTCCATCGCTTTTTGAGAAGTAATTAATGCACGATTTGCACCCAATACTTCTGCATTTCCAGCAAAAGTTTGTTCATAACTAATAACTTGATTATTGGCATTCAGTGTAAAAATAATTTGACTACTTCCATCCATCACTGGAATTTGATTTGCACGTTGCGCATAAATCACTTTACGTGTTGTCGGATTATAATTAAACCATGTATATTGATTTCCATTAATAATCGAACCACTTTCTACATAACTCGTTAATTCTGCAAAATTATCCATTGTAGCAGTACTATTTGAATCCAATGTTAGTTGAATAGGGGCTAATAATTGTGATGAAATAACCCCTTTATCATACGTTGCAACTTGACTCGGTAAAATGCTGATTAAATGTTCAATATTAGTAGGGCTAATTTGAATAATCGGCAGAGATTCTACCGTCGTATTTACCCCTGTCACCGTTATTCCATCCGTTCTCATTTGCTCCATCACATTAATACTTGTATTCAAAGGACTTTTTACTTCTTTTTTCATTTGCCAAAAAGTTCCAAATAAAAAGATATCTAGAAAGAGAAAACTGATAATTAATACTAAAGTTGATCGTCTAAAATCCATCGTTATCTCCTCCCTGATCCAATGTTGGTAAAGAAATTTCTTCTAAAGTTTTCCATTTATGATCGATTTTAATAAACCAATTTGGAACAAACTCAACAATTTGATTACTTTCTCGGCTTAATTGCCAAGCATACCCTAAACGAATATCCTCTAATGTATCTAATGCAATTCCTTTTCCTAAAATTTGATCCATTAATTCTTTTCCACTCATTAAATCAACAGACTCATTTTTTGAAGGAATTGGAGTCTCCGCAATTAGAGAAGAGACACGCATTTTTTCAATTCCTGTTGCTGTAATGATAAATTGAGATAACCCTTCTTTCGCATTTGAAAGGATTGGATACGTTCCTACATAACGCATATATTCCACAATTTTTCTATCACCATCAAAATCAGAGAAGCTAACTCCTAATTTCCATCCTCCTAATTTCTTCATTTGTGCAAAAGATTGTTGTAGATGTACAGTTGTTGTTAAATGTTCATCATCTACTCTATTCTGGTAATAAGAGATTACATTAGTCGAGCGATCCATTTTTAATTGGGATAAATTATCATTATAAATAATTGACTGTCCATCACTTCTATTCCTTAATTCTGAAGGATTAGCAAACAATTGAGTAATATAAAAACTCATAGGAATTTGTTCCATTAAATAAGTTTGTTTTTTTACCGGTATTGTATTTACTTCAATAAAAATCTGTTTATTTTTTAAAATATATGATTCGACTAGGTAGAATTTTGTATCATCATAATAGTTAGATAATTCTGATTGAATATCTTGATCTGTTTTAGCTTGGAATACTTGCTTTGTATAATCATTAATAAAATAAACATTTTTTAAATCATCATGACGATAAATGATTCGACTAAATGTTTCTTGCTTATATTCTTCAGGCACATCATTAAAATATCTCGTCATTACTCCAAATGTCACTGGTGCGTCAAATAATAACTGCCCAAATGAATCTCTTAACACTAATTGTTCATATGCTTCTTGAGTTATTATTTCTTTTTTTGAAATATCTTTAAATTTACCGACCAAATCTTCATTAACAGATGAAATGATAGTAGAATCACTTGTCATTTTCCCTTTATTTTCATGAGAAATAACAAAACGTGTTGGTCTGAATACATCTTCCAATGAATAGTTTACTCTTGTCTGAGTACTAGCATCTTGGTTTGTTGAAGCTACATTTCGTGTAAAACCATTTGGAGAGAAAATTTCTACGGGACGGAATACAACAGCCAATGTTAATACGATACTAATCATACTTAATAGCATTAAAATGAATACTAAATATCTTAAACGAATTTTCATTCCCATTCACCGTCCTCTTCAAATGGAATATATGGTAAGGAAACAAAGAAGGTTGAACCTTTGTTTTCAATACTATTCACCCAGATTTTTCCTCCATGTAATTGAACCACTTCTTGCGCAATCGCTAATCCAAGACCACTACCTCCCATTGCACGAGAACGAGCTTTATCTACACGATAGAATCGATCGAATAGATGAGGAATATCTTTTCGGGCAATTCCTAACCCTTCATCACTCACACTTACAATAATATCCGTATGAGTTTCCATTAAACGAACAATAATTCTTCCTCCATCTGGAGAATATTTAATCGCATTATTAATAATATTATCTAATACTTGAGTAATCTTATCTTGATCTAACTCAACCCATAAGTCACGTTGGGTAATATCTGTTAAAATACGATAATTCTTTTCACGATACGGCTCAGACTGTAATACCATTTCAAAACGACTGACAATATGAACCACCAATTCATTCATATTAATAAATTCTTTTTCCAACCCTAGACGATTTTGGTCCATACGAGATAAATTCAGTAAGTCCGTAATCATTCGCATCATACGATCGGTTTCTGTTTCAATAACTTTTAAAAATCCTGGAGCAATTTCTTTATTTTCCCAAGCTCCATCTACTAAGGCTTCCGTATAACTCTTAATACTTGTTAATGGTGTACGCAATTCGTGCGATACATTGGATACGAAATTTCTACGTTCACGATCAATTTTTTGTTGTTCCGTAACGTCTGTTAAAACACAAACTAACCCACTAATAAAGCCAGATTCACGCTGGATAACAGAAAACTCACATTGAACAATTGAGTCTTCTCCATCTTCTTCTAAATGAATCAATCTTTCTTGTTGCGTTTCTAATAACTCTCTAAACGTTACTTTTTCATCTAACGGCAAAATAGATAATAATGGAATTCCTATCACTTTTTCAGATTTTAAATTTAAAATATCTAAAGCTGCCGTATTCATAATCACAATACGACCACGTCTATCTGTTGCGATTACTCCATCACTCATATGACGTAAGACACTATCTAAACGTTGGCGTTCTGACTCTGTACTTTCTTGAGCTTCCTTAATTTTAAAGGATAAATCATTAATCGCTTGCCCTAATTGACCAATCTCATCATCACTATAAATTTTCACTTCACCCGTATAATTTCCTTCAGCAATTTTTTCCGTTTGCTTTTTCATTTCAGCAATCGGTTTTGTAATTCCTTGAGAAATTAAGAAAGTAATAATAATAACCAAGACAATAGCGATTAAAGATGAACTTACGAAAATAACCCCGATATCTTTTACTTGAGTATACCTCGACTCTATATTGGTCGTAACAGAAATAATACCAAGTGGATTTCCTGAATTTCCACTAGTGGAAGAAATAGGGGAGACAATTTTCCAATAACGAGTATCATGTTCCGTAAAATTATATGCATATACTGTATTGGTTAATAATACTTGTTGCGCATCTGCTTCTGTCGTACGAGTTCCTACAACAGATTGTTGGGATTGATTCGTAGTCCCTAAAATATATCCTTGCGAATCTAGTACTCGAGCTTCTACAATACTACTTCCTGTCGGATAATCTTGCAGTATTTTAGAAATTTCCGCTATTTTGACTTCATCTTTATCATCTTTTGACACAATCGGTTGAACACTATTTTTTAAAAATCCAACTTGTAATTGAATTTGTTCTTGGAAATTTGAAATCATCTGTGTTTCTAATTGACGAAGAAAGTTTGCAACAATCAATTGCAAAGAAATCATCAGCATAAAAATAAATAATACAGGAATTTTAAATTGAATGGAACGAAAGAATCGTTTCACTTTTTTCATGTTTTTTCTCCTTTATAGATAATAAATGCGCCTTTCTTCCCAGAATAGTTCATGGTAAAGAAAAGCGCATCTTTCTAAGCTTCTTTTTCTTGTTCTGGAGTTTTAATATAGTAACCTACTCCACGTCTTGTCATAATCCATGTAGGATGACTCGGTGTATCTTCAATTTTTTCACGTAAACGTCTTACTGTTACGTCAACTGTACGAACATCTCCAAAGTAATCATATCCCCAAACGGTTTGTAATAAATGTTCTCTCGTAATAACTTGACCAATATGTTTTGCCAAATAGTGAAGTAATTCAAACTCACGATGTGTTAATTCAATTTCTTCGCCTCGTTTAGAAACTACATAGGCATCTTCATGAATAATTAAACTTCCTAATACAATTTCGTTTGCTGGTTTTTCTTCATCTAGTTCACTTGGAGCGACATGTTGACGACGTAAATTAGCTTTAACACGTGCTGTTAACTCTCGATTTGAGAATGGTTTTGTCACGTAATCATCGGCTCCTAATTCTAGTCCTAACACTTTATCAATTTCTGAATCTTTAGCAGTTACCATAATAATTGGAACATTACTTGTTTTACGAATTTCTCGGCAAACTTCTAATCCTTCAATTTTTGGTAACATCAAATCTAAAATGACTAAATCTGGATTTTCCTCAGCAAAAACTGCTAATCCTTCTTCTCCATCAAATGCGGTAACAACTTCAAACCCTTCTTTTGATAAACTAAATTTGACAATATCTGAGATTGGTTTCTCATCATCTACTACTAAAATCTTTTTCATAACTAGCTCCTCTCTTACGATCGAGCGTTTGGGAAATCTTATTTACTATCCCAAACATCTTCTAAAATGTTGGTTTGGTTTCTATCAGGACCTACTGAGAATGTTGAAATTTTTACTCCCACTAATTCTGAAATTCTACGAACATAGTTTTGTGCTTCAATTGGTAATTCATCCAATGTACGGCATCCTGTAATATCCTCAGTCCAACCAGGAAGTTCTTCATAAACTGGTTCACATTGTCCTAATTCTACTAAGCTTGCTGGATAATGGCGAATTTCTTCTCCATTTTTTTTACGATAAGAAACACAAATTTTTACTGTTTCTAATCCAGTTAATACATCGATGCTATTTAAGCATAAATTTGTAATACCAGATACACGTTTAGAATGTCTCATAACAACACTGTCAAACCAGCCGACACGACGTGGACGTCCTGTTGTAGTTCCATATTCACGACCAACTTCACGAATACGGCTTCCAATTTCATCAAATAATTCTGTAGGGAATGGTCCATCTCCTACACGAGATGTATATGCTTTACAAACACCCACTACTTTTGTCACTTTTGAAGGGCCTACGCCACTACCAATTGTCACTCCACCTGCTAATGGGTTAGAAGATGTTACAAATGGATATGTTCCTTGGTCAATATCCAACATCACACCTTGTGCGCCTTCAAATAATACTCGTTTTCCATTATCTAAAGCATCATTTAATAATACAGAAGTGTCACAAACATATTGTTTAATTTGTTGTCCATATTCATAATATTCTTCAAAAATTTCTTCAAAATTCATCGGATTTGCATCATATAATTTCGTAAATTGACGATTTTTGTCTTCTAAATTCAAACGTAAACGTTCTTCAAAAACTTCTCGATCTAATAAATCCGCAATACGAATTCCCACACGAGCTGCTTTATCCATATAAGCAGGGCCAATTCCTTTAATCGTTGTACCGATTTTCTTGTCCCCTTTAGCTTCTTCTTGTAAACGATCCAATTCAATATGATATGGCAAAATTACGTGCGCACGATCTGAAATTCTTAAATTATCAGTCGTAATATTTCGTTCATGTAAATAGGCTAACTCTGTTACTAAAGATTTTGGATTAACAACAACCCCATTTCCAATAATACAAAGTTTTTCTGGTGAAAAAATTCCTGACGGAATTAAATGCAATTTATAAGTTTCTCCACCAAACTGAATCGTATGTCCAGCGTTATCGCCCCCTTGATAACGAGCTACATACTCTGCTTTTTCACTAAGGAAATCAGTAATTTTACCTTTTCCTTCGTCTCCCCATTGTGTACCTACTACTACTACTGATGACATATCCGCACCTCTTTAAATTATTTTTTCTACATTGGTGGCATTGAAGCTTCTAAACTTTTTGATGCTATCGATGTAAATTTATTATATTCTTTAATAAACATTAATTCTACGGTTCCTCGTGGACCGCTACGGTTCTTTTCTATAATGACTTCAATAATATTATTCGACTCTTGTTCTGGAACATTTCCATCTTCATCTGGTTCTTGTCGGTAATAATCCTCACGATATAAGAATGCTACAATATCCGCATCTTGCTCAATCGAACCTGATTCACGAATATCCGACATTACCGGACGTTTGTCTTGTCTTTGCTCTACTCCACGAGATAATTGAGATAAAGCAATGACTGGAACACTTAATTCTTTAGCAAGTTTCTTTAAATTTCTTGAAATTTCTGAAACTTCTTGTTGACGACTTTCTCGTCCATTTCCTTCGATTAATTGTAAGTAATCAATCACAATTAACCCTAAATTATTTCGTTCTTGTTTTAATCGTCTACATTTTGCACGAATTTCTGATACTCGAATTCCTGGAGTATCATCGATATAAATAGGCGCATTCGATAAAGTACCTGATGCTACAAAATAACTACGAAGTTCTTCTTCCGTTAAACGACCATTTCGCATATTACTTGCATCAATGCTTCCTTCCGAACATAACATCCGGTTTACAAGGGACTCGGCACTCATTTCTAAACTGAAAATTGCTACTGTTTCATTTGTTTTTGTCGCAACATTTTTCGCAATATTTAATACAAACGCTGTTTTACCAACAGATGGACGTGCTGCTAAAATAATTAATTCATCCGAATGAAGCCCTGAAGTCATTCGATCTAAATCAATGTACCCTGTTGGAATTCCTGTAATTTCTCCTGTATTTTTCATACGCTCTTCAAGAGATAAATACGCTTCATTCAAGACTTTTGTAATATCTACAAATCCTGCTCGATTTCTCTTTTCAGAAACTTCTAAAATACTTCGCTCAGCTCTATCCAACACTGCTGCTACTTCATCTGTTTCACCATATGCATCTGTTGCAATATCCGTAGAAGTTCGAATTAATTTTCGTAAAGTTGATTTTTCACTTACGATTTTTGAATAATATTCTACATTCGAAGCAGTTGGAACTTTTTCAGCTAATTCTAGTAAATAAAATTGTCCCCCTGCATTTTCTAATTGTTTATTTTGATTTAAACGTTCTGCAACTGAAACAATATCAATGGGCGAAGAATCATTATTTAATTCCACCATCGCTTTAAAAATCACTTGGTGGTTTACTCGATAAAAATCTTCTGGCATTAAAAATTCCATTACAGATACAATCGAATCTGGATCTAATAAAATTGCTCCTAAAACAGATTGTTCTGCATCTAAATTTTGCGGTGGAATTCTTCCTTCAAATTGTTCATCCACTTGTCCATTGACACCTTCTTTCATTCCATACATACGGTGTCATTTTACCATAAAATCCGCAAAAGAAACAGACAGAACCTTTCACAGAACAGAAAAAATCCAAGACGGTTTCTCCGTCTTGGATTTTCTAAGAAGTGCCTCTTCTATTAGTCTTGATGTTTCATTGTTGGGAATAGTAATACGTTACGGATTGATTGGCTATTAGTTAGTAACATTACTAAACGGTCAATACCGATACCTACCCCACCAGTTGGAGATAATCCGTATTCTAATGCTTGTACGAAATCTTCATCTAATGGATGAGCTTCATCGTTACCAGTTTCTTTTTCTTCTACTTGTTTCATGAAACGTTCACGTTGATCGATTGGATCTGTTAACTCTGTAAATCCATTTGCATATTCTTTTGTACAAATGAAGCATTCGAAACGATCTGTGAAGCGTGGATCTTCATCATTCTTACGAGCAAGTGGTGAAACTGCTACTGGATGTCCATAAATGAATGTAGGTTGAATTAATGTTTCTTCTACAAATGTTTCAAAGAATTCATTGACTACGTGACCATAAGTCATTGAGTCTTCAACTTTTACACCTTTTTCTTTCGCAATTGCACGAGCTTCTTCATCTGTCATTTCTACCCAGAAGTCTACTCCTGTAACTTCTTTAATCGCATCTACCATATGAACTCTCTTCCAAGGAGCTTTTAATTCAACTTCATATTCCCCATAAGGAACTTTTGTTTTCCCTAAAACTTCTTGTGCAACGCTTGATACGATTCCTTCTGTTAAGTCCATAACATCTTGATAGTCTGTATAAGCAGTATAGATTTCGATAGATGTAAATTCAGGGTTGTGAGTTGTATCAATACCTTCATTACGGAATACACGACCGATTTCATACACACGTTCCATACCACCTACTACTAAACGTTTTAAGTGTAATTCTGGAGCAATACGCATGTATAATTCCATATCTAAAGCATTGTGGTGAGTAATAAATGGACGAGCATTCGCACCACCTGCTAATGTGTGTAATACTGGTGTTTCCACTTCTAAATAATCACGAGAATCTAAGTAATGACGAATTTCACGGATAACTTTACTACGTGTTACAAAACGATCCATACTTTCACGGTTACTAATTAAGTCTAAGTAACGTTGACGGTATTGTTGTTCCACATTTGTTAATCCATGATATTTATCTGGTAATGGACGTAAAGCTTTTGTTAAATGAACGAATTGAGTAGCTTTAACAGATAATTCACCAGTGTTTGTCACCATAATTGTTCCTACAACACCAACGATATCTCCTAAGTCAGCTTTATCAAATAATTCATAAGCTTCGTCTCCAACAACATCCTTACGAACATAAATTTGAATTTGACCTTTACCATCTTGAATATGAGCAAAACCAGCTTTTCCTTTTCCACGTTTTGTCATAATACGACCTGCGATTTGAACAGTCACTTCTTCTTGTTCAGCTAAGCTTTCTTTTGTCGCACCTTCAAATTGTTTATGAATTTCTTCAGTGGATTGTTTTTGTTTAAATCCTGTTGAAAAAGGCTCTACTCCTTTTTCACGTAATTGATGCATTTTTTCACGGCGAACTTGTAATTGATCATTCAGTGTTTCTTGTACTTCTACTTCGTTAGACACTGTATTTCCTCCTTTTTTGTGACATGAGTCACTGTATTTCTAGTCTATTGTACCAATTATTGACTGATAAATAAAGCGTTTATGTGTATTGAAAAAAAGTTCTATTTTATCTTTTTAAAATACAATAAAAGTCTTTACTCTACTACTTTTCCTCGTTCTAATTGTCTTTCTTGACGTTCTAAATGTTCTTGGACAAATTGGTCTAAAATTTGTTTCACTTGAGATACCGTTATAGATTCATTAATCGCAACTTTTGTTTTCGTTGCACGAGGAATTCCTTTTAAGTAATAAGCAGCTAATTTACGGAATTCTTTTGTCGCTACTGACTCACCTTTTAAGTTAGCTAAACGATCTAAATGAGTTTTAGCAATTTCAATTTTTTCAGGAACTGTATTTTCCGGTAATAATTCTCCCGTTTCTAAATAATGAACAGTTTGTTTAATCATCCATGGATTTGCTAGAGCAGCTCGACCAATCATGACTCCATCAACACCCGCTATTTCAATCATTTTCTTAGCATCTTGCGGAGAACGCACATCTCCATTTCCAATTAAAGGAATTCGTGTTAAGTTTTTCTTCACTTCCCCAAGAATTTCCCAGTTTGCTTTTCCATCATACATTTGTACACGAGTTCTACCATGCATCGCAACAGCACTTGCTCCTGCTCGTTCTGCTGCAAGGGCATTTTCAACGGCATATAAATGTTCATCATCCCAACCAGTACGCATTTTTACGGTTACAGGTTTATCCACTGCATCTACTACTGCAGCAACCATTTCATAAACTTTATTTGGATCTAATAACCATTTTGCACCAGCTTCAGCTTTAATCACTTTATTAACAGGACATCCCATATTAATATCGATAATTGCTGCCTCTGTATTTTCTGCAACATATTTTGCAGCTTCTACTAATGTATCTTTATTCCCACCCATAATTTGGACGCTTAATGGATATTCATTTGGTTCAATATGCAACATGCTTAATGTTTTTTCATTTCTAAATTGAATCCCTTTATCACTAATCATTTCGCAAACAACTAAGCCTGCTCCAAATTCTTTTACCGTTACACGGAAAGCTGAATTACTAATCCCTGCCATCGGTGCAACGACTACTGGATTGTCAATTTGAATATTGCCAATCTTAAAACTCATTTCATTTCCTCACTTTCAATCATTCTGCTTAGCTATTGTACCATAGATAACCAGCATTCGTGTATTATCATGGTTTATTTCTCTAGTAAAAAAGAAAAACTGCAAAAAGAACCTGTCTCTTTTGCAGTCAATCTAACTCTCTTTAATCTTTTCTAGCTAAGTCTGTAATATAATCAAAAAATGCATCACGGTCTACATGATAAACAAGGTCAACTGTGCGACCATCTTCTACACGAATCGTTCTACCAGAACTTGCACCGCTTGTCATCACATCTGAAGGAACCACTTCTCGTTTCGCTAAATCTTCTTTTCCAAAAGAAGCTGTCGCTAATACATCCCATAGGAAGTAAGTTGAATTCGTAACATAATGCGTCAATGGAGGAACAATGGCATAACATTGACCTAAGAAATCAATACCTTCTACTTTACGTTCTCTCGCCCAACGGTCACGTACATCCAACGTTAATGGAACCATACGAGTACTTTCTAAAGCGACTAATTCAATTGGAATTGATGATTCCCAAACACGTTTCGCTGCAAATGGATCCCAATAAACATTCCATTCAGCTGTTCCATCATGTTCCGGTTCTTCAATATTTCCTTGGTCTAAAAATGTACCTCCCATCCAGTATAATTTTCCAATCTTCTCTTCAATACTTGGATCCAAGTCTAATGCTCGAGCTAAATCTGTTAATGGCCCTACAAATAATAAGTCCACTTTCTCCGTCGATTCCTTTAAAACATGCACTAAATCTTCATGTGCTTTATAAGGAGAATCTTGGACTAAAATCGGTTTATGTTCATTTAAAATTGGCAAAGCATCTACTGTAAAAGCATGCATACGCCACTCTTTTGGAAACGGATGAACCGGTCGTGAATTTGAAGAAGCAACACGAATTTTTTTGTCGTTTGTCGAACCAAATTTTTGAATAATTTTCTTACTTGCTTCAACTGCTGGTTCTAAATAACAATCTGCTTCAATCACACCTACACCAACTAGTTCCACATCTTCCATTTTTAATAATAAATATAATGAGACTAAATCATCTACTCCACCATCATGGTTTAAATATACTTTACGCAAAAGGACAACCTCCTAATCCATTACTTTCTATTCGTATTGTAATCAATAAGTTTTTGAAAATCCACTCGTGAAACTTTGTACATATCACTAGCAATCCAAAAAAAGAAGTGGTACACTGTTTGTAATTGTTTTTTAATCATTTTTTAAGAATATATCTAGGAGGAAATTTATGTCTCGAAAGAAACTCACTGACATTATGATTTGTGGATTTGCATTATTTGCTATCTTCTTTGGCGCTGGAAACTTAATCTTCCCCCCTTATCTAGGAGTTATCTCCGGAAGTAATTGGGGAATTGCCAATATGGCCTTTTTATTATCGGATCCACTTTTACCGATTCTCGGAGTTATTGTAACAGCTCTATTAGGTGGTCAAGCAACAGATCTAGGAAAAAGAGTTAGTAAACATTTTTCTATGATTATTGGATCGATTTCTATTATCTTAATTGGACCATTATTTGCCGTTCCAAGAACCGGAGCTACTACTCATGAAATTTTTGTACAATCCTTTGTGCCTAGTGCTCCCCAATGGATTACATCCCTTATCTTTTTCGGGTTAACGTTATATATTGCGATTCATTCGCATACCGTAATTGATGCAATTGGAAAATATTTAACACCGATTTTATTATTCATTTTATTACTTGTATTTATTGCCGCTGTCGTTCAGCCACATGCAGAATTCCAAACAACAACTTCTGCAGGATTATTTTCTCAAAGTTTTAAAGAGGGCTACCAAACAATGGACGCACTAGGAGCAGCCTTAATGGCAGGCGTGGTCATTTCAGACTTAACTAGACGTGGTTATACAGAGAAAAAAGAACAACATCAAATGATGTTTGGAGTCGGAATTGTATCTTTCATTTTACTAGCATTAGTGTACAGCAGCTTGACTTACGCTGGAGCAACAGTAAGTACGGTTTACGATTCAACAGTTCAACGACCTGCATTATTAATCGGATTAATTGAACAATTATTAGGCTCATTTGGTAAAGTCGCTATGGGCATTGCCGTATCCTTTGCTTGCTTAACAACATCGGTTGGATTAATTACAACTTGTGGACATTATTTTTCAACCTTAACAAATGGAAAATTAGAATATAAAAAAATTGTTGTCGTCTCAGTCGTGATTTCATTCCTTCTATCCCTTTTAGGAGTGGATGCCTTATTACAATTAGCAGTTCCAGTATTAAGCGCTATTTACCCAATGGTCATCGCCTTAATCTTCCTATCGATTTTTGACCGCTACATTGTTTATAATTGGACTTATACAGGTGCTGTTGTTGGAGCATTCTTCATTGGAGGAATTCAAGCTATTCATCTATTTTCTCAAATGCAAGGTGGCAACTTCCTAGCAGCATTAGCCGATTGGACCAACACCTTACCACTACATCAATTTGGATTCGAATGGTTAGTACCCGCTATTATTGGTTCAGTAATCTTTACAGTTATTAGTAAATATACTGGGATGGGAAGTAAGAGAGTTTAAAAACATTAAGTAGAAACCCCGAGGAATTTCATTTTTCGAAATCCCTCGGGGTTTGTTGTATATCCCTATTTCCAACTTTCTTCAATAAACGTATCACGTCCAGACATCCCACGGTAACGGTAGTAATGGTCTGGATTTTTCTTATAAAAATCTTGGTGATACTCTTCTGCTGGATAAAATGTACTTGCTGGTTCAATTTTTGTAACGATATCTTTTTTAAAACGTCCACTTTCCTGCAAAGCTTTTTTCGAAGCTTCTGCAATTGCTTTTTGCTCTGGTGAGTGATAGAAAATCACTGGTCGATAAGAATCGCCTCTATCTACAAATTGCCCCATTGCATCTGTTGGGTCTGTTTGTTGCCAATAGACTTTAACTAATCGTTCATAAGAGAAGATTTCTGGATCAAAAGTAATTTGTACCGCTTCTGTATGTCCTGTTGTTCCTGAACAAACTTCTTTATAAGTAGGATTTTCCTTATGTCCTCCTGTATAACCTGCAATGACAGATTCAATTCCTGGTTGTGTATCAAATGGTTTAATCATACACCAGAAGCATCCTCCTGCAAATGTTGCTACTTCTTTTGCCATCATTATTCCTCCTCTTTTTCTAGTGAAACATCTTGTCCAAAAATTTTCATTTTAATCGCTAATCCTGTTCGAGTACCAGCAGTTCCGCCTAGTCCTGTTTCTCTTAATTCACTTGGCATTTTTCTTCCGATAGAACGCATTGCTTCAATCGTTTCATCTGCTGGAATAACATTTGTAATTCCTGCTAATGCCATATCTGCCGCGATTAATGCATTTCCTGCTCCAAGAGCATTTCGCTTTACACATGGAATTTCTACTAATCCTGCAACTGGATCACAGACTAATCCTAATAAATTCCCTAAAGCAATCGAAAAAGCTTCCGAACATTGTTGTGGCGTTCCTCCAGCAGCTTCAACGGCGGCAGCTGCAGACATCGCACTTGCACTACCGACTTCTGCTTGACATCCACCCATTGCTCCAGCAATCATTGCGTTATTGGCAACAACCATTCCGAATGCTGAAGCAGTAAATAGGAATCTCACTTGTTGTTCATGAGTTAATTCCATACTATCTGCAATAGAAAATACAACCCCTGGTAAAGTTCCACTAGCACCCGCAGTCGGTGTCGCACAAACAATTCCCATCGCTGCATTCACTTCATTCGTTCCTAAAGCGTACTGCACTCCTGCTAAAATTTTATCCCCGGATAAAGTTTTTCCTTTTTCGCGATATTTTTTCATTTTTACAGCATCTCCACCGGTTAGTCCTGTTGGAGAGAATACACCTTGACCCTGTACACTTCTTTCTACCGCATTTTTCATTGTTTGAAGATTTTTTTCCATCTTCGCCCAAATAAATTCTCGACTTTGTTGGGTCATTTCCATTTCTTGTTCAATCATTACTTCAGAAATAGATTTATTTTGGCTAGTGGCTAATGCGACTAATTCCTGTATGCTAACAAACATCACGAAATTCCTTTCTTAACTTTATGTAAAGACATAGATTGTTTTTTCTTGTTGAATGAATTGTAATTTTTCTTGAAGAGTTGGAGAAATTAGTCCATTCAATTCATAACTAATAAAGCGTGATGAACCTTCCTTCAATTCTTTTTGTTTTCCAATCGAAACTCCATATTCTTCTAATAGAGGCTCCACGGTTGAATCTTCTTCAATTGGAAGAATTTCTAAAATAATAGGTAGTGGTCCTGAAAGATTGGAAATGAATCCATCTACTTCCACATATTTAATTTCTACAGTTCCTCCACCAATAGAAGTTCCAATTAAACGTACTCGTCTTGTTGCAGACATCAATGTTAAATCTGCTGTATTCGCATGAGCAACTGGGCTTGGTTCGTCCCTTTCAATAAATTCAATGGAAATTCCTTCATTAGTAGCAATCTCAACCGCTTGTGGAACACGTTCATCATCCGTTTCAAATCCCAAAACTCCACTAATAATCGCAAAGTCTGTACCATGTCCTTTATGAGTTTGAGCAAATGATTCATAATAAATACATTGAACACTTGTAGGAGTTCCACCAAACAATTGTCTAGCACATCTTCCAATCGCAAGCGCTCCTGCCGTATGAGAACTTGATGGTCCAATCATAATAGGACCGATAATATCGAAACAACTTTTATAATTGAACACTTTATCCACAATGATACCCCTCTCTTTTCGCACCCTTTATTGTACTTTTTTTCTAGGAAGCTCGTCAAGTTTCCAAGCATCTTACCTTATTCAAAAAAAATACGAACGACTAATCGTTTTTTGCTATAGTCTTCCCCTAAAACAATTCTCCCCATTCTATGTTTTGCCAACAAATATTTTTCAGTGTCTTCTTGACTTATGCCCCTAATAAACTTACAATATAGTTAACTGGTAATGACCAGTAGACGTTACATCATTTAGAGAGGAGGAAATGATATGGTAGAAACTGAACAAGTGCCCCTTTATTCCAAACTGAGCTTTGACTTAATTGAATATATTACGACACATGGACAGGTTCACCAGAAAATGTTGTCGGAAAGAGAAATCTGTAAAGAGTATGGAGTTAGCAGAACTACTGTCCGTACAGCATTAAAAGAGTTAGAAACATTAGGCTATATTTATAAACGCCATGGAAAAGGCACTTTTATTTCTAGTCAATGGAAAGAACGTCAAAATTTACTAGAAGGCTATAGTTTTACAGAACAAATGAGAGAATTAGGGAGAACTCCTTCTACGATTATCACAGCTTTTCACTACTATAAAGCGGATAGTTATATTGCCCAGCAATTAGGAATTCAAACAGGTGAATATATTTATCGACTCAAGCGAATTCGATTTGCAGATGGGATTCCAATGATGAAAGAGACAACTTTCTTACCCGCTAGATTATTTCCTAATCTCACACAGGAACAACTAGAAAATCGTTCCTTGTATGAAGTTTTCTCAGATGATTTTCAACAAAAAATCAATTATGCAGATGAAGAATTTTCGGCAAGTATTTTAACAAAGGATGAAGCACCTATATTGGAAGTCCCTATGCACGCTGCTTGCTTACGTTTAAAAAGAACAAGTGTCAATAGAGAAAATCATGTGATTGAATTTACATTAAGCGTTGCTAGAAGTGACCAATTCTTTTATAAAGTTCGTTATCATAGAAATACACATTAAACAATCAAACATGGGAGGTTTTAAAATGTTTCAATTTTCAAAAGAACAACTAGAAGCACTAACTGCGGAAATCACAACTCGTGAGATTCGCCAACAACCAGAATTATGGCAGGAAGCATTTGATTATTATGTAGAAAACTTAGATCGTATTCAAGCATTTTTAGCAGCATTACCACATGAACGTTATCGTGTCATTTTCACTGGTGCTGGTACATCTCAATATGTAGGAGATACGATCTTACCTTATTTAAAACGTCATGGACGTGAAGATCGTTTTGAATTCCAATCTGTAGGAACAACTAATTTAGTAAGTAATCCTCTAGATTATTTCAAAGCAGATATTCCTACTATTTTAGTTTCATTTGCACGTAGTGGAAATTCTCCAGAAAGCTTAGCAAGTGTTCAATTAGGACAACAAATTGTTAAAGATTTCTATCAAATTACCATCACTTGTGCTCCAGAAGGAAAATTAGCTCTAGCAGCACCTGGGGATGATCGTAATTTATTATTAATGATGCCTGCTCGTTCAAATGATGCTGGTTTTGCGATGACTGGTAGCTTTACTTGTATGACATTAACAGCTTTACTAATTTTTGACGAAGGACATTCTGTTGAAGAAAAAGCTGCATTTGTAACAGCTATTCGTCAAATGGGAGAAAGTGTTTTAGAACGTGAACATGTCTTACAACAATTTGTAGACTTAGACTATAATCGTGTCATTTATCTTGGATCTGGTCCATTAGCAGGTCTAGCTCGTGAAGTACAATTAAAAATCTTAGAATTAACAGCAGGTAAAATTGCTACAATTTACGATTCATCTATGGGATTCCGTCATGGCCCTAAATCATTCGTAGATTCTCGTTCTCTAGCGTTTGTATTTGTTTCAAATGATGCTTATACACGTCAATATGACTTAGATATTTTAGAAGAAATGAATGGGGACAGTATTGCTCCATTAGTTTGTGCAGTAGGAGTTTCTGTTGAAGGTAAATATGAAGGAACAAGCTTTAATTTCGCAGAAGAATTCTCTTCAGTTCCAGATGCTTACTTAGCTCTTCCATATGCGATTTTCGGGCAAACGATTGGACTATTATCTTCTGTTAAAGTTGGAAATAAACCTGACACACCTTCTCCAAGCGGAACAGTAAACCGTGTTGTAAAAGGGGTAACCATTCACCCATTAAATGTTTAACTCGTTCATAAATATATTATAAAAAAGATTTAAAGGAGGGATATTATGACTACTTATATTTATGCAAAACAATTTTATTTTGAAACTGAAGTGAAAGGGGCTGGATATTTACCAGTTTTAGATTCTGGAGTATTCGGAGAGTTTCAAGAAGAAAAACCAACAGACGGCTCTATTGTAGACTACTCTACTTATAGCATTGCACCAGGTCTTGTAGATACACATATTCATGGATATAAAGGTGCAGATATCATGGATAATGATGTAGAAGGCTTAAAAACCATTTCTGATGGATTACCTAGTTGCGGAGTTACTTCTTACTTACCAACCACTTTAACTGCTTCAAGAGAATTATTAAATGATGTCTGTCAAACCATTGGAGACAATGCCGCATCTATTCCTGGAGCTAAAATTAGAGGAATTTTCTTAGAAGGTCCATTCTTTAGTGAAATTCATAAAGGGGCTCAAAATCCTAAATATATGGGAGATCCAAAAACAGAAATTTTAGATGAATGGCAACAAAAAGCAAATGGTTGGGTGAAGAAAATTGCAATTGCTCCTGAACGTGATGGAGCCGTTGACTTTATCAAACATGCTGTAAAAGAAGATATCTACGTTGCCTTAGCTCATACAGATGCAACATATGAAGAATGTAAAAATGCAGTTGAAGCAGGTGCAAATATTTTCGTTCATACTTATAACGGTATGCGTGGACTTCACCACCGTGAACCAGGAGTTGTTGGTGCAGCTCTAACTCTTCCAAATGAATTTGATGTATTTGACGAATTAATTTGTGATGGTCACCATGTTCATCCAGTTTCAGCGAATATTGTCATGAATTGTTGCGGACGTCACCGTACAGCTCTCATTACAGACTGTATGCGAGCTGGCGGATTAGGCGAATGCGAATCTACATTAGGAGAATTTGACGTTATTGTAAAAGATGGCACAGCTCGATTGAAACATAATGGCAGCCTTGCTGGTAGCATTTTAGAACTAATCCAAGGTGTTCAAAATGTTGTAAAATGGGGAATCGCAACTCCTCATGAAGCTTTATTAATGGCTAGTTTAGTCCCTGCAAAATCAGTAGGAATTGACGATGTTTGTGGACACCTAGAACCAGGATATGCAGCAGACTTTATCGTATTAGATGATGACTTACAATTACAAGCCACTTATTTAGACGGTAAACCTTACTTTGAAAAATAAAAAAGTTAGACAGAGAATATAAGGCGTGAGAAACCCTTGCAATAAAATGATTAGGAGTGTTAAATATGTCAAAACTAACAATTACAAAAGGAAAATACGAACATCTACGTCGTTTATCAAATGAAAATCATGTCATCGGTGCATTAGCGATCGACCAACGTGGTTCTCTTAAAAAAATGATTGCTGCTGGAAATCCAGATCAAACAGGTGATGAAGGGATCATCCATTTTAAAGAATTAATTTCAGAAGAATTAACAAAATATTCAAGCTCAATCTTATTAGACCCAGAATATGGATTACCTGCTGCAGAAAAAAGAAATGCGGACTGTGGATTATTAATTTCATATGAAAAAACAGGATATGATGCTACAGAAGTTGGACGTTTACCTGACTTATTACCAATCTGGTCAGCTAAACGTATTAAAGAAATCGGAGCAGACGCTGTAAAAGTATTACTATACTATGATATTGATGAAGATCCAGCTATCAACGATATTAAACACGCATGGGTAGAACGTGTTGGTAGCGAATGTACAGCTGAAGATATTCCTTTCTTCTTAGAAATCGTTTCTTATGATGCAAGTAATGAAGATGTAAAATCTGCTCACTATGCAAGCTTAAAACCTCATAAAGTAAATGATGCGATGAAAGTATTCTCTGACCCTCGTTATCAAGTAGATGTCTTAAAAGTTGAAGTTCCTGTAAATATGAACTTTGTAGAAGGCTTTACGGCAGAAGGTGTTGAACCTGTATATACTCGTCAAGAAGCTTTAGCATACTTCAAAGAACAATCAGAAATCACTCACTTACCATTTATCTTCTTAAGTGCTGGTGTATCTGCATCATTATTCCAAGAAACATTACGCTTTGCTCAAGAAGCAGGATCTAAATTCAATGGTGTATTATGTGGACGTGCTACTTGGAAAGATTCAGTAGCAGTTTACGCTAACGAAGGAGACGAAAAAGGTCGTGCATGGTTAGCATCAACTGGTCGTCAAAATATTGAAGACTTAAATGTTGTGTTAGATGCAACAGCTACTTCATGGTTAGATCGTGTAGAAGTAAAATAAGTTACTAAACGCAAAAAAAGGTTGGAGTTATTCTCCAGCCTTTTTTAGTTGTTTCTCAATTTTCTTCATTCTTAATTTTTGAATCCATTCATACAATACAATTAAAATATATCCTAGTGAACCTAATTCAATTAATAATATACTTAATTGTATGTTAGTCCATAAATATACCCCAAAGAAAAAGATGGAATAAGCTAAGATTTGTCTAACACTATCCGGTGCTTTTCTTTTAATATACCATTCACAAAATCCTTCATGATATGAACGACTAACATTATAATCTTCACGCAGTTCTCTATACCACTCTCTCATTCCATTCACCTACTTTTGATATTTGTTGTATTCTACACAATTCGTATAGTCTTGTCAATAGGATAAGCTAGTATTCGAACACAAAAAAACCACCTAGCCAATGGCTAGGTGGTGTAAGTTCTATTTTTATGCTAATGCATCGTCCATAGATAAGATTTCGTGGAATACACGTTGAGTTAACTCAGCTTTTTGTTCTGGAGTTAAGTATTTAGTGTTTACACAGTATCCAGAGATACGTACGATTACGTCTTCACCAGATAAGATTTTATCTTTAACGTCATTTAAGTCCATTACGTTTAAGTTAACGTGTTGACCGCCGCTTTCGAAGTATCCATCTAAGATTGTTACTAAGTTATCAACTTGTTCATCACGAGTTTTACCTAAAGCACGTGGTGAAACTTGAGTTGTTAATGAGATACCGTCAGCTGCATAACTGAAGTCTAAGCTTGATAATGATTTCAAGTTATCTAACCAACCACCTTTAGCTTTATTAGATGGGTTAGCACCTGGTGAGAAGAATTCAAGTTTAGATAAGTTTACAGTACCGTCTTCGTTTAAGAATACCCCTTTATGAACTGGAGAGTTACCAGTTTGTTTAGAGTAAGCAACGTTAGAAGTAATTGTTAATAATGAAACTGTAGCTTCAGCGTCTTTATATAGTTTGTGGCTACGTAGACGAGTTGTGTAAGCTTCGATTAACCATTCTGCTAATTCGTTTGAACGAGGGTCATCTTCACCCCAACGTGGGTATTCACCAATTGTTTCGTAGTCGTAGATGTATCCATCTTCGTCACGAATTGGTTTAACTGTAGCATATTTAATAGCTGCTAATGTATCAACTGTATTTGCAAATCCACAGATACCGAATCCCATGTTCGCACGTTGTTTAGTTGGTAAGAATGCCATTTGAACAGCTTCATAGTTATATTTATCTGTCATGTAGTGGATGATATTTAATGCATCTACATAAGTGTCTGTTAACCAGTCTAAAGATTTTTCGAAGTTAGCTTTAACTGATTCGAATTCAAGAACTTCGTCACGGATTGGTTCGATGTCAAATACTTTGTAGTCTTTGTGAACATCGTCGTAACCACCGTTCAAACCAGTAAGAAGGGCTTTCAATACGTTTACACGAGCACCGAAGTACTGGATGTTGTGGCGTTGTTCTTCGTTTTCTGGGTCAAGTGGAGACACACAACATGAGATACAGCTCATTTCACCGTATCCGTCTTTAGCCATTGTTGTTACACCTTCGTATTGGATAGAAGAGTGTTTGTGGCTCATGTGCATACAGTAGCGACGGAAGTTGTATGGCAATTTGTCAGTCCAAAGAACTGTCAAGTTTGGTTCTGGAGAGTTACCGATGTTGTCAAGAGTGTTCAAGAAACGGTAGTCCATCTTAGTAACACGGTGACGACCGTCGTTACCCATACCAGCCATAGAAGTTGTGATGAAGGTTGGGTCACCTGAGTACAATTGGTCGTAAGCTTTTGTACGAGCAAATTTAACTGTACGTAATTTCATAACGAAATCATCAACAAATTCTTGGATTTCTGATTCTGTAAATGTTCCACGAGCTAAGTCACGTTCTGCATAAACGTCTAAAACGATTGGTACACGTCCTAGAGATGTAGCAGCACCATTGATAACACGACATACTGCCATGAATGCAATGTTTACCCATTGGATAGCTTCTTTAACGTTCATCGCTGGTTTACGAACATCAACACCGTATAAGTCACCTAAGCGAACAACTTGTTGTAATGCTTGGTATTGTAAGCTGATTTCTTCACGTAAACGAGTTGTTTCTTCATTGATTTCTTCAATTGAGTTCCAGTCGTTTAATTTTTCTTGCATTAAGTAGTCTGCACCGTATAAAGCAAGACGAGCATAAACACCGATGATACGTCCACGAGAGTATGCATCTGGAAGACCAGTTACAGTGTGAGCGTGACGAGCACGACGAATGTTTGAAGTATAAGCACGGAAGATACCATCGTTAACTGTTGTTACATATTTTGTAAAGATTTCGTGAACAGCTGGATCTGGTTCATATCCATTTTCTTTCAAAGTAGTTTCCGCCATACGGATACCACCTTTTGGCATGAAGTTCAATTTGAACAATTCATCATTTTGGATACCGTAGATTACTTCGTTTTCTTTGTCGATATATCCAGCAGGAATATCAGCAATAGAAGTTGGACGAGTGTCCATTGGGAAACGAGTTGCTTCATAGTGAGCTTTAGTTTCTTCTACTACTTTTTTGATGTGTAGAGAACGTTCTGTTGGCCCAGCAAGGAAGCTTTCATCTCCATCGTATGGTGTGTAGTTAGCTTGAACGAAGCGAGATACACTTGCTTTTTCTTTCCAATCTACACCCTTGAAGCCTTCCCAAGCTTTTTCAAAAAGTTCTTGGGATTCAACAACTGCTTTATTAACCATTTATTTTCCTCTTTTCTTTTGGGTTTTATTTTGTTTTTCTTTTAACAAGCATATTATACATCTTTTCTCAATAATTATCAATGGAATAATCATAAAAATCTGTACTATTTTTTTGCTTAAGTGATATTTGAAACAAACACTTTGTTCATTTTTTATAAATAAAAGCTATTAAAAAACCTATATTTAAAGCTCTCATCCATAAATTAGCTGATTTTCTATAAAATAAAACACCTTAAGTCAACTGTATTAATACAGTTGGATACAGATAAGATTTATAAAATAATTGTAATAATCGATTAAAAACTATTACGATCTATAGCATTTAACTAAAAATTTCTTGATAAAAGTGTATCCGTTTGCATTTTTATTCTCCAAAAAATTATTATAAATTTCTATATTCTCAAATATTTTAAAAGTCTCATAAAAATTTATTTACTGTTGTAATACATTATTATGCCCAAAAAAGGTTGATGGAAAATCCATCAACCCTATTTCTATCTTTTAATAAGGAGTTTAGTCAATAACAACTGCAGTACCAGATGCCATTACCATTAACATACCACCTGTTCCTACTGTTTCAGCATCGATTTTCACTCCGACAACAGCATTCGCTCCCATATGAACTGCACGTCTTTCTAATTCACGAAGAGCATCTTCACGAGCTTTTAATAATTCTTCTTCATACCCTTGAGATCGACCACCAAAGAAATCACGAAAACTTGCTCCTAGATCTTTTAATACATTCACCCCAGAAATAACTTCTCCAAAAGCAATTCCCTTGTATTCAACAATGTTGTGACCTTCAATTGTTGGTGTTGTAGTAATAATCATCCTAACCACTCCTTTATGATTTTTTTATCAAAGTTATTATACACCCATTTTATCCCGTAATCAATGGAAGAATCCAATTAACCCATCCCCAACTTATCGGCATAATAATGAGCATTGCGGGAATCATATCGGCTACTGGAAACATTTTAACCTTAACGATTCGAAAGCCTGTTGCTAACATAATCATTCCTCCACAAGCTCTAAAATCCGCCAACATTGAAGGATTCGTCAAAGGTAAAATTTGTGTTCCAAATAAATATAACGAAAAGAACGTTATAAATTGTGGTACGGCCACTAATGAAACGACATATCCAACATTACATGCAAAAATAGCAGCCGTGAAAAAATCTAAAATAGATTTTGCAATTAAGATACTATGATCTCCTGTCATTCCAGAATCGAGCGAACCATAAATTCCTGTTCCGCTAAAGCAAAATAGTACGATAACCGTTACTAATTGCGTTAAAAATTCTTCTTGACTTAATCCACCATCACCTCCACTACTAAATCTCGCTACTGGACGTTCCAATAATTGTCCTAATTGATTGATTCTTAATCCTACTTTACAAGATATTCCAACAATCGTTCCTATAATCATAGCTAGAACGACAACTGAAATATTTTTTACTAGCCCAATTGAAGTAATTCCTAGCATCATAGCAGATAATCCAAAAATTAAATTTAACTGAATTTTGATTTCTGAGGGAATTTTATGTCCTGCAAAACCTCCAACGATTCCTCCTAATAAAATGGCAAATGAATTGATAATAATTCCTACTGGCATATACTCTCCTTAGTTTGATATTTTTTCAATTCATCCTAACATTATTCAAAAATTGATGCAATACTTCTTAATCGACATACGTTTCTAAACGATAGTTCCCAGCTGTGAAAAATACAAGTGCCATGACTAATATCATTGGAATGCCTGGAAGTAATTCTTGACGATCAACGATTTGAACAAACCAGTAAACTGGACTAAAATGCGCTACAATATCAATAATCTCAGACTGAAATAGTTTTGGTGCCATTCCAAGTCCCGCAAGGAAAAGGGTGCCGAAAACTCCTACTTGTTGAGCTATCATTGGATTTTTAAAAATTCTAAATAAAAACAATCCTAGACTCAAACTATAAATAATCCCACTTGCCACTAATAAACAAACGTTAAACCAATTTGGAATGCCTACATTCATCACTCTATCCATAAAGAAAATTATAAATAGATTTGCAACAAACATCACTACAAAGTAAGCTCCTAAAAAGCTCTTTGTAATCCACGCATTAGAACGTGGTGCTAATAATGAACGTTTCAATACATAATTTTTCTTAAAGGTAATTAAGTCAAACGAAATAGAAGATACATTAAACAAAATATAAAACATCACTAACAATAGTAATAACACATAGCTTACAGTTGTTGCATTTTCTTCTTCAAAATGAACCAGTTGATTTTCACTTTGTTTGAATAATTCTCCCTTTTCTAATATCCCTTCTTTTTGAAGAGCTGTATTGACTAATTGTTTTTGCAAAATACCTTGAATATCTTGTTCTAATAAAACTTCTTTTTGTTTTTGACGACTATACACTTCCATCTGTATTTTTTGTCCATTTTCTAAAGATTGAACAAAATTTTTCGGAACTACATACACACTTCGAATATATCCTTTTTCCAAATCGTTTAAGGCTTTTTCTTTATCCGTATAAAAAATATTTTCAGAATATAAACTTTCTAATTCTTTTTGAAACTCTTCATTTCCTTCTTCTAATACCATCGCTAATGAAGGAGTGGATGAAGAAGTTGTTGTATTGTTTTTACTTGTAGACGATAATTGAATGAACACCATTAGAAGCGTCACAATTGTTGGAAGAATCACCATTTGACCTATTAATGCTGGACTCTTTACGATTCTTTTAATATGAAACAAGATACCTCTTAATAAATCCATTAGTATTCCTCCCTTCTTTGTAAACAACGAATTTGTAATTCCATAATTATTAAACTTACGATGATCATAACAATATAAACTATCATAAATTCTGCTACGTCTTCTTGTTGCATCATACGAATGATTGGTTCAATCAATACTCTTCTAAATGGATTATCTCCAAACCAATGGAACATTGGACTCATTTTATCAAGTGGAAGAGCTCCTGAAAAAAGAACAAATCCAATAGAGATAATAGAAGAAACTAATCCTAACGTTTTCTCCGTAATGAATATACTTACGAATCCTGCTATCGATAGTATTGCAAATAATTGAATCGCTAAAATTCCTGCAATCCCCAATAGATTACCATTAAATGTTGATGGATTAATCACTTTCCAAATTCCTACATATAATAAAGTAAAAAGATAAAATTGGATAAAATTCGAAATCAATCCATACGTTTCTCTTTGGCGAACACTAAGGGGTAATAATTTCACTCGTTTATTTAGCCCACTTAATTCAGGCTTCACAGCACTTGCCACCACTGTTGAAAAAACCATAGCCAAAATCATCGTTAATTGCGCAGTAGAAAAATATTGCTCGCTTGTCAGCATTCGACTTGTTTGATAATCATTTCGTTGATAGAGTTCTGTACTAAGAACCTCATTTGTTTTTTGAAAAATCTGTGTAGATACTACAGCTGCCGTTGCATCATCCACTTGTTTTTTATCCTTCACCAATTCCTTCAATTCTGCTTGCTCGAATAATTGACCTGTAATATTTTTCAAGATAATTTCATACGTCAATTGATCACTCGTTGAAACTTTTGATTTCTTTTGTACTTGAATTGGATTTGTTTGCTGTCCTTCCGATACTATTTTAGAAAAATCTGTTGGAATAGTAGCAATCAATTCTGCCTTTTCTTTATCAGTTGTTACAGTGATGATTTTTTGTTCATTCAATTGTTCAAGTGTTTTTTGAACAATATTTCCTAGCACTTCTTGATCTTGATTTTCTACATATAATAATGTATCTACTTTATTCGGTTTACGTTCAATGACATTTTTACCTGAAAAATTAATAAACAGTCCTATTACTAACGGAGCTAATACAATCATAAAAAATAGCATATGAAACTGTTTGAACATCATCTGAATATTTGCTTTTAAAAAATACCAAAATTTCATAGTACTCTCCTTTAATCTCGTAATGCTTTTCCTGTTAATTTCAAGAAGGCTTCCTCTAATGTTGTTTCATTGACTGAAACTTTTTTAATGACTAAGTGATTTTCTTCGACTAAAGAAATAAATTTCATCATCGAATAAATCGAACGATCCACGACTAAGTTCATTTGACGATTTGAAACTGTTACTTCTTGAATTCCATTTTCACTATCCAGCACCACTTGCTCGAATCCTTGTGGAATACGATCCATTACTACTTCAATAGAATACGTTAACCCTACTAGTTCTTTCACATATTCTTTTGTTCCATACGCTACTTCTTCTCCAAGATCCATAATAAATACACGATCACATAATGCTTCCACTTCTTCCATATAATGCGAAGTATATAAAATAGTAGTTCCTTGTTGATTTAAAGTTTCTAAAAAGTCAAAAATATGTTGTCTCGATTGTGGGTCAACCCCAACCGTTGGCTCATCTAAAATTAAAAATTCTGGTTGATGTAAGAGCGCAATCCCAATATTCAATCGTCTCTTCATCCCACCTGAAAAAGTTTTTACTTTTTCTTTTTTCTTTTCTTCTAATCCAGTTACAGCTAAAATTTCTGCAATTCTCTGTTTTAGCGTATTCCCATATAAACCATATAACCCACCAAAATATGTTAAATTATCGACTGCATTTAATTCTTCAATAATTGCTAATTCTTGTGGAACGACTCCTAATTTTTGTCGAATCGTCAAGGCTTCTTCTTTAATCGACATCCCATCAATCAAGACATCTCCTTGATCTGTTTTCTTTAATCCAGTAATGATATCAATCAGTGTTGATTTACCAGCTCCATTAGGTCCTAATAAACCAAAGCATTCCCCTTTCATAATTTCAAATGATACTTGATTTAATACTTTTTTCTCATCAAATGATTTTGTAATAGATTGAATTTCAACGTATGCCATATTTGTTCTCCTTTATATTAATGTAAGAAAAATTTATAACAAACAAAAGCTAAGAGTATTCCTAATAGAACCATTACGATTTTTTCTTTTCCTTTTTGATAGGTCATCATACTCTCTCTTCCTTTCGCTTTATTGTATCCTTATTATACAAATTATTCCTACACTCGCCTACTGACTTTAGTCACCATCTAGAATGACTTTAGTCACTTTTTTGTATTAAAAAAGTGAGAAAAAACATTTTTGTTTCTTCTCACTTCGATATTTTAAATGATTCTACTCTTCAGGTTTATTCATTTTCTTTTGTGAATGAGCAGGTTTTGCAAAAATCATTCTTCCTGCCGCTGTTTGAAGCGCACTCGTTACAATGACTTCGATTTCTTGATTCATATAGTACTGACCATCTTCAACAACAATCATTGTTCCATCATCCATATAAGCGACCCCTTGTTGTCTTTCAGTTCCTGCTTTGATGACTTGAATTTTCATCATTTCTCCAGGAATCACAACAGGTTTAATCGCATTTGCTAATGCATTAATATTGAAGACAGGAACATTTTGAAATTCACTAACTTTATTTAAATTATAATCATTCGTAATAATGACTCCGTCAATTGCTTTAGCTAATCGAATTAACTTACGATCCACTTCAGTAATATCATCATAGTCTCCATCATATGTTTCAACAGGAACTTTTGATTCTTTTTGTAAAGCATTCAGAATATCTAATCCTCTACGCCCACGAACACGTTTCACACTATCAGAACTATCTGCAATATATTGTAATTCATTCAGTACAAATACTGGAATGACTAATACCCCTTCTAAAAATCCAGTTTGCGCAATATCATAAATTCGTCCATCAATAATCACGCTTGTATCCAAAATTTTATATTTATGAAAGGCATCATCCACTTTTCTTTCAAGTACTTGAGGTTCTTCTGCTTTTTTCTTTAAACTTAATAGTTTATGAAAATCCCCTCTGCGACTCGTTCCAATATAAAATCCTAGATATCCAAAAATAATGCTCAATACTACTGGTGCTACTTGTGTAATCGCCGGAATTTGTAAATTGGTTAGTGGTAAACTAATAAATGAAGCGACTACTAATCCTAGTAACATTCCTAATAATCCAAATACTAAATACGTAACAGATAATTGATTTACTAGTTTTTCTAATTTTTTAAATCCTGCCATGATAGGTTTTGTTAAAATTAATGAAATAAAAAAGAAAATAATAGCTCCAATCACTACACTAATCACAGCAGAATTTAACCACTCATTGGAAATTCCAATTAATTCCCAAAACGATGGCAAATAGGTCACTCCCAAACTACCGCCTAAAATGACAAAGATAAGGCTAATCATTCGTTTGGCAAAAAGTTGACCTTTTACGGATAAATCCATGTTATTCAACCTCCTTATTTGATGATTTTATTAAAATGCTTTTTGAATGGCTTCTTTCACAGAGGAAACTCCGACAACTTCAATTCCCTTTGGAAATTCCCATCCATCGATATTATTTTTCGGAATAAAAATTCGTTTAAATCCTAATTTTTGTGCTTCTTTCACACGATCGCTAATACGATTTACACGACGAATTTCTCCTGTTAATCCAATTTCCCCTACGAAACAGTCATCTACTGCTGTTCCTTGTTCTTTATAACTTGAAACAATACTCATCGCAATCGCTAAATCAATGGCTGGTTCATTGAGTTTCAATCCACCAGTAGATTTGAAATAAGCATCTTGATTTTGTAGCAATAATCCCGCTCTCTTCTCTAAAACTGCCATTAGTAACGCTACACGATTATAATCCAATCCACTTGTTGTTCTTCTAGCATTTCCAAAAATTGCTGGAGATAATAAACATTGAACTTCTGCTAAAATTGGACGGCTTCCTTCTAGAGATACAACAATTGCTGAACCGGTTGCTCCTTTTAAGCGTTCCTCTAAGAAAACTTCTGAAGGATTAATGACTTCTTTTAATCCATCTTGCATCATCTCGAACACGCCAATTTCATTCGTGGATCCAAAACGATTTTTCACCGAACGTAAAATTCTAAAGCTATGATGTTTTTCACCTTCAAAATACAATACAGTATCCACCATATGCTCTAACATTCTAGGACCAGCCAAAGCTCCTTCTTTTGTCACATGCCCTACAATAAAAATCGCAATTTGGTTTAACTTTGCTAATCTCATTAATGTTGCTGTTGATTCTCTTACTTGAGAAACACTTCCTGCAATTCCTGTTGCTTGTGGATGCGCCATTGTTTGAATCGAATCGATAATGACATAGTCTGGTTTTAATTGTTCGACTTGAGTCACCACAGCTTGTAAATCTGTTTCCGGATAAATGTAAAACCCGTCTGCTTGCATGCCTAAACGCTCTGCACGCATTTTTACTTGTGCAGCACTTTCCTCACCAGAAACGTATAAAACACTGCCGCCTGCTTTTTGTAATTGGCTCGATACTTGTAATAATAAAGTAGATTTTCCAATTCCAGGGTCTCCTCCAATTAAGACCAGTGAACCTGGAACTACTCCACCACCTAATACACGATCTAATTCTTGCATGGAAGTTTCTACACGTTTGACACGTTCATAGGCAACTTGATCAATGCGCAGTGGTTTTGTACGATTTTCTTCTTCTGAATGACTCACTAAAGATTGTTTTTTAGTACTACTCGTAGCAACTTCCTTATATTCTTCCATCGTACTCCATTGTCCACAATTCGGACATTTCCCTAAATATCTAGGAGAAACATATCCACATTCTGAACAGAGATAACTAACGGTTGCTTTTGCCATAAAAACTCCTTTCTAGCGAACACCTGATGAACCAAATCCACCTGTTCTTTCATTCGCTTCTTCTACATCATCTTCATCTGCTTTCAAGAATGAATGGAAAATACCTTGACCGATACGGTCACCTTTTTGAATTTCTTTATCAAATAATCCAAAATTCAATAATTGGAAATAAATATGTCCTTCATTTCCTTCATTATTATAGTAATCACTATCCACAACTCCTACCCCATTTGGTAATACTAAGAAGTGTTTTAATGGATTACTAGAACGGTTTGCCAATTGCAAGTATTCATCTTCTTGCATATACGCTTTAATTCCTGTAGGAACTAAAATCGGTTTTAATACTTTTTGTTCTTTTTCTAATTCAGCTTCCACTACTTCTCTATCACTACGGTACACCCATTGTTTTAATTGAACCGCACAATATTTAAAAATCATTTTCCAAATACTTGGTAATACAATTGTTTCTGCTGCTTCAAAATCATATCCTGCTGAATGTTTTGTAGAACGTTTTGGGATATTAATCCCTTTATCTTGATAACTTGTAATAATTTCAAATCCACGTTTTCTTTCCATTTCATCACCTTTTCTAATCATATTATTCTCTTCTATCATAACATTGAAAGCATAAAATTACACTAGAAGTCCCTTCATTTTTTACAAATCCTTATATTCAAAAATTTCACTCAGCAACTTGCACAAAAATGAAGGAAAAATTTTAGGCAAGGGGACTGTAGGTTTTAAAAGCTTTTTCATGTATACTAAATTCATCCAATAAGAAACAAAGGGGATTTATAAAATGGTACAAATTGAATTAAATCATATTCACAAAAAATACGACAATGCTGATTTCTACTCAGTAACAGACTTTAACTTACACATCAAAGATCGTGAGTTTATCGTATTCGTAGGACCTTCTGGATGTGGTAAATCTACAACTTTACGTATGATTGCTGGTTTAGAAGATATTTCTGAAGGTGAATTAAAAATCGGTGATACAGTAATGAACGATGTTGCTCCTAAAGATCGTGACATCGCAATGGTATTCCAAAACTATGCATTATATCCACATATGAGTGTTTATGATAACATGGCATTTGGATTAAAATTACGTAAATATGACAAAGCTGAAATCGACAAACGTGTTAAAAATGCAGCTGAAATCTTAGGATTAGCTCAATACTTAGATCGTAAACCAGCAGCTTTATCAGGTGGACAACGTCAACGTGTTGCTTTAGGTCGTGCAATCGTTCGTGATGCTAAAGTATTCTTAATGGACGAACCTCTATCAAACTTAGATGCTAAACTACGTGTTGCCATGCGTGCAGAAATCGCTAAATTACACCGTCGTTTAGAAACAACTACAATTTATGTAACACACGACCAAACTGAAGCGATGACAATGGCTGACCGTATCGTTATTATGAAAGACGGTATCGTTCAACAAATTGGTACTCCTCAAGAAGTTTATAACACTCCAAACAATGTATTCGTAGCAGGATTCATCGGATCACCAGCAATGAACT
>NZ_CAUUHX010000010.1:0-39461 GCF_963545075.1 uncultured Granulicatella sp. | reverse complement strand
CAGACTAAATTCAACTGATTTCTAAACTAGAATTTAGATTGAGAATTTACCAATTCTAGCTATAAACAGCAAACTATTTTAGCTGTTTCATAAATCCCGTCATTTTTTCAATTACTTTCTGTTGTTGTTCATCATTTGAAATCGAAGCTTTTCCATCGCCCTTTTGTTCACCATACATTCCGAATCCACTATGATTTCCACCTTGAATCATGAGTTCTTTACTAGACTTCGGTAAACGAGCCTTACTTGCTTCATATTTGTCCCAGTTCAAAACCTTATCCTGACTTGCTACAATCGATAAAACTGGAATAGAGCTACTACTGAAATCAACACTTTTATCTGGATAACTAGCGAGTAAAATCAGTCCTGCTAAGTAATTGTCCTTTTGTAATTTTACAGCATCTAAACTTGCAACAACTCCCCCTAAAGAATGTCCTGCTACATATACTTTATCCAAATTCTCTTCTTTTACAATTGTTTCCATTGTTCCCATTTCAAAAATCGGTAAGTTCAATGAAGATTCAATCACATAAGTCGTAATGCCATTCTTAGCTAACCCTTCGGCAATCCCAACATAAGCTTGAGGTTCAACTAAAGCCCCCGTATAAAATAATAGAGTTGCTTGTTTTTCTCCCTTTGCCTCAAATCGATAATACTGATTCTTTTTTACATAAGAATGCTCATTCCATTTCTCGATTGCTTCAGGAGTTCCCCGATAAGTAAACATCAGAATGAATCCATAAAATAGTAAAATCAGTGCAAATAATGCTCCAAAAATTCCATAAAACCATTTTCTTTGTCGAGTCATACTTTCAACCTCCTTCATTTTTAAAGTAAAAAACATCCCATCCATCTGACTATAGCAATGGATAGGATGCTTTCAATGTCATTAAATAGCCCAGTCTCCATTACGGAAGATTGGTACAACTGTTCCGTCTTCACGAATACCGTCAACATTCATATTTGGACCACCAATCATGAAGTCCACATGAATATCAGAACGGTTTAAACCAGCAGCAGCTAATTCTTCTTCTGTTTCGAATTTCTCTCCACCTTTAACACTTGTCGCATACGCTGAACCAATTGCTAAGTGGTTAGAAGCATTTTCATCATATAATGTATTAAAGAATGTAATTCCTGATTGAGAAATTGGAGAAGGGTCACTTACTAAGGCAACTTCTCCTAATCCACGAGCACCCATATTTTCGAATACTAAATCTTTCATTACTTGGTCACCTTTTTCAGCAGAAACTTCTACGATTTGACCATCTTTAAAAGTAACTTTGATTCCTTCGATAATATTTCCATTATAACTTAATGGTTTTGTACTTGTTACATAACCATCTGCTACACGATAATCTGGAGCTGAGAACACTTCTTCTGTAGGCATATTTGCAATAAAGTGTTCACCTTGCGCATTATAGCTTCCAGCACTTTCCCAAACATGGTTTTTAGGCATTCCAAGAGTTAAGTCAGTTCCTGGTGCAGTGTAATGTAATTTAACAAATTGTTCTTTATTTAAAACAGCTGCTTTTTTGTCTAATTTTTCTTCATGTTCTTTCCAAGCTGCAACTGGATCATCTGCATACACTCGGCAAGTTGTAAAGATTTGATTCCATAATAAATCTACAGCTTCTTCAGTTGATTTTGCTTCTGGGAATACTTTCTTAGCCCATGCGCTACCTGCTGCAGCTGCTACTGTCCAGCTTATTTTATTCGATTGACCTGCAATACGCATTGGTTTTAAAGCAACACTTGTAGCTTTCATTGATTTTGCAAGACGACTTGTATCTACTCCATTTAATGCATCTGGATCTTTAGAGACAATGCTTAAACGACTTGCTTTATGGTCTAATAAATAATGCATTTCTTGTACTTTATATTCTGGAACTGTCGTAATACGATCTTCCGCTGCATATAATAAACGCTCACGGTTGATTTCATCATCACTCCATTGAACGATAACTTCACTTGCTCCTAATTGATATGCTTCTTTTACTAATAAGCGTGCAAAAGGTGCTTGTTCCACTTCTGCATAAATTACTACAGTATGTCCTGGTTGAACATTAATCCCTGTAGACACTAGTAATTTTGCATATTTTTGTAAATTTACATCAAAATTTTCTAATACCATCAAATCTCTCCTTTAAATTAAATCCTTTTCTATTGTAACATACTCTTGATAAAACTGCATTATTCCTTTTCTTCATAGAAAACTTCATCTAAATACAAGCCTTGAGGTGGAGCTGTAGGTCCTGCTTTTTGTCGATCCATTGCTACTAAAATATTTTTCATATCTGAAACAGGTCGCAAGCCATCCCCAATTTGTAAACTCGTCCCCACTAATATACGAATCATATTATATAAAAATCCATTTCCTTCGAAGGTGAAGACTAATTCCCCATCTTTTTCTACAACTTCTGCTTTCGTAACTGTTCTAACTTTTGACTCCTTATCTGTCTTTGTAGAACAAAAGCTTGTAAAATCATGTTCGCCAATAGCCGCTTGTAAAGCTTCATTCATGTTATCCACATTCACTCGATAAGGATGGTGAAGAGTATATAAACGACTAAATGGATTTACGAATTTTTGAATATTTACACGATAAATGTATCGTTTTCCCGTCACACTATATCTAGCATGAAATTCATCACTAACTGCCATTACTTTTTTTGCAGAAATATCATCCGGTAATAAACTGTTTAAAGCTCTCTGTAAATTCTCTTCTTCAATGTTTGTCGGATAATCAAAATGAATGACTTGCCCATTTGCATGTACGCCTGAATCTGTTCTACCTGAACCGCAAACCGGAATATACAATCCCTTTGTCATTTTTCGTAATGCTTTATTTAATTCTGCTTGAATACTATTGCCATTTTCTTGTACTTGAAACCCTACATAATTCGTTCCATCATAGCTTAAAATGACTTTATAACGAAATCCCACTCGATTTCCTCCTTCATGATTTCTTCGACTAATTGTACCATATTCCTATTCAAAAAGTGAAAAAGACTTCCCCGTAGTAAGAAAATCATTCTACTACGGAAAAGTCTTTAATTTAATTGTTGTTTAATTAAGCGTACAACTACTGCTTTTAACGAATCTAAATGTTTAGAAATATCTTGTACATTTTTATAAATCATAAAATCTACAACAGTATTATCTAGCCACAAATCAAAAATATAATCCCAAGTGGTATTTGAAATTTGTAAATTTGAATGTGCTAATAAATAAGGATAGTCTCTTTGAAGTTTTCTAACTCCACGCTGAATTTCTGCTAAATCCTTATTCAGTGCTGAAATTTGTCTTCTCTTAAAAAAATTTAAAATGAGACTATCACTAAAAAAATCAAAAAACATCCATGATTTTAATTTCTTCATTCGTGTTTCAGCATGATAGATTTTTCTTAATAGATATCTTAATAGTGTTAAATCATTCTCCATCTTTATCACTGTCCTCTAAAAACTATTAAAGCAATGGTTAAAACAACAAGAGTAAGTGCTGTTACTCCATCTTTCTTTCCGTATGTTAACACACGATATTTTGTTCTACCTGTTCCACCTTGATATCCTCTAGCTTCCATTGCGGTCGCTAAATCTTCTGCACGATTAAATGAACTCACAAATAACGGAATTAAAATCGGGATAATAGCTTTCATTTGTTCAAATAAATTTCCTTCACCGAAGTCCACTCCACGAGCTCGTTGTGCATTCATAATCTTCTGAGCTTCATCCATTAAAGTTGGAACAAAACGTAAAGCAATTGATAGCATTAAAGCAATCTCATGAACTGGAACACCAATTTTCCCTAATGGTTTCATAATGGATTCCATTGCATCTGCAATTTGTAAAGGCGGTGTTGTTAAAGTCATTAATGTAGAAATAAAAATAATCAATACAAAACGCAAGAAAATATAAATCGCATTAATCACCCCAAATGAAGTAATTTTAATAAAGCCCCATTCAAAGTACACATCTCCACCAGTTGTAAACAACATTTGCAATACAACGGTAAATAAAATAACCCATAATAGAGGTTTTACCCCATTCCAAAAGAACTTCATTGGAATTTTAGAAGCTAATAAAGCTACTAATGTAAAAATCGCTAAAATTAAATACGTTAACCAATTATTTGCAAGGAATATAATAATGATGAATACAAATGTAGAAATAAATTTTGTACGAGGATCTAATTGATGAACAAAAGAGTCCCCTTGTAAATAACGTCCTAATAATAATTTATCTAACATTTCTTAATTCACCCCACGTTCTTCTAAGATAGCATCTGCTAACTCATCTAAAGTTAAAGGCATTTTATCCGTATTCCAACCTTTAGATTTTAATTTTTCAACAAAAGCTAATGTTGTTGGAACCCCTAATTGTTTTTCTAATAACCAAGAAGCATCTGCAAACACTTCTTTTGGCGAACCTTCTTTCACAACTTTTCCAGATTCAATGACAACAACATGATCCGCATAATCGCTAACGTCATTCATTTGATGAGTCACTAAAACGATGGTCATATTTTGTTCTTTATTTAGTTTATAAAACATCTCCATCATTTCTAGGCGACCTTTTGGATCTAATCCTGCGGTTGGTTCATCCAATACTAATACTTCCGGTTTCATTGCTAACACGCCTGCAATCGCAACACGTCTCATTTGTCCGCCTGATAAATCAAAAGGTGATTTTTTTAACACATCTGCTGGTAATCCAACAGTTTGAATAACTTCTGCCGCAATATTTAGTGCTTCTTCTTCACTCACGCCAAAGTTTTTAGGACCAAAAGCAATATCTTTTTCTACAGTTTCTTCAAACAATTGTGCTTCAGGAAATTGAAAAACAATCCCAACTTTTTTACGTAAAGGTTTTAAATCTTTATTTCCAGTCGTTGAATCAATTGTTTTATCTCCTAATTCAACAATCCCTTCAGTTGGTTTTAATAACGCATTTAAATGTTGAAGAATTGTTGATTTACCTGAACCAGTATGACCAATAATGGCTACATAAGAACCATCATTAACTGAAAACGAAACATCATGTAACGCTCTCATTTCAAAAGGAGTACCTGCTTGATAAGCAAATCCTACTTGTTTAAAACGGATGTCCATAGCCAGTTCACCAACCCTTCTTCATCTAAATATTCACTTGGAACATTTAAACCTTTTTCTTTTAAGACTGCTTTTAATTTTTCAGAGAAAGGAACATCTAAACCTTTATCCACTAATGTTGTACCCATTTCAAAAATTTCAGAAGGCTTACCAATACGATTCACTTTTCCGCCTTCCATTAATAATACACGATCTGCTTGAGCTGCCTCATCTAAATCATGTGTAATTGAGATAACTGTAATTCCTTTTTCCTTATGAAGTTGTTGAATTGTAGAAATCACTTCATATCTTCCTTGAGGATCTAACATAGACGTAGCTTCGTCTAATATAACTACCTTCGGAGCTAATGCAATCATACCTGCAATCGCAACACGTTGTTTTTGCCCCCCAGATAAACGAGCTGGTTCTTTTTCTTTGAACTGACTCATACGAACCATTTCTAACGAAGCATTGATTTTTTCAATCATTTCATCCCGTGGCATTCCAATGTTTTCTAAGCCGAAAGCAATATCATCTTCCACAGTTGTTCCAACAAATTGATTATCTGGATTTTGAAACACCATCCCTACTTTACGACGTGCCTCATAAACTGAATCTTCCGTTAATAATTGACCGTCGATATAAATTTTTCCACTTGAAGCTTCTAATAAGCCATTCATCATTTTTGCAAGTGTAGACTTTCCTGAGCCATTATGCCCAATAATAGCTAACCATTCTCCCTCATATACGTCCAATGATACATCGGATAATGCTTCTCTCGTATCTTGATCCTGATAATTAAAATGAATATTTTTAATTGAAATAACTGGTTGAGTCAATTTCTTCACCTCTTAACCTTTTATAATATGTATAAAAAACAAAATATGTATATAAACAAAAAAAGACACCTTCATGATGAAGTGCCTTCCCGCCAACGCTGGCGGGGAGACAGCGAGCTAGACTAAATAATCATGAGAAAGAATAAGGCTACTTTACAGTAGCCTCAGACTTCTCATCTCACAACCGCAAGATGATTATTACCATCATGACGCTCATTTCAACCATCGAAAAGTGTTTGTTTATTTATTAAACTAATTCAATGATAACCATTGGTGCAGCATCGCCACGACGAGGTTCAGTTTTAAGAATACGAGTGTATCCACCTTGACGTTCGCTGTAACGTGATGCTAAACCATTGAATAATTTTTGTAATGCAGTTTCAACAACGATTCCTTCGCCTTCTTCACGTACATCTGCTACCTCGTTACGAACATATGCAGCTGCTTGACGACGAGCATGTAAATCTCCACGTTTACCTAAAGTAATCATTTTCTCAACAGTTGAGCGGATTTCTTTAGCACGAGCTTCTGTTGTAACGATGCGTTCGTTAATAATTAAGTCAGTTGTCAAGTCACGTAATAACGCTTTACGTTGTGAACTTGTACGTCCTAATTTACGATAAGCCATTTTTTAATATTCCTCCTTCTTAAGAGTTTCTATTAGTCTTCACGACGTAAATCTAAATTTAATTCGATTAATTTGTGTTTAACTTCTTCAAGCGATTTACGACCTAAGTTACGAACTTTGATCATTTCTGCTTCAGATTTGTTTGTTAATTCTTGTACAGTATTGATTCCCGCACGTTTTAAGCAGTTATAAGAACGAACTGATAAGTCCAATTCTTCAATAGTCATTTCAAGCATCTTCTCTTTTTGAGTTTCTTCTTTTTCGACCATAATTTCTACTTGACGAGTTTCATCTGTTAAATTAACAAAAATATTTAAGTGTTCTGTTAAGATACGAGCTGCTAAACTAATAGCTTCCTCTGGAGAGATAGAACCATCTGTCCATACATCTAACGTTAATTTATCATAAATATTTTTTTGACCAATGCGAGTATTTTCGACTTGGTAGTTCACTTTACTAATCGGAGTATAAATAGAATCAATTGGGATAACACCAATTGGCATATTTTCAGATTTATTATAGTCAGCACGAACATAACCACGACCATTTTTAGCGTTCATACGAACATGGAAGCGATGACCTTCAGCTACTGTACAAATATATAAATCAGGGTTAAGGATTTCGATATCACTATCATGTTTGATATCTCCAGCTGTTACAACAGCAGGACCAACGATATCGATTTCTAACACTTTATCATCTTCGCTAAAAGATTTTAATGCAATTTTCTTAATATTTAAAATGATTGCAGCAACATCTTCTACCACGCCATCTATTGTTGAAAATTCATGTAACACGCCATCCATTTGGATATCTGTTACTGCAGTACCAGGGAGTGACGATAATAGAATACGGCGTAATGAGTTCCCTAATGTAGTACCATAACCGCGTTCAAGTGGCTCAACAACGAATTTACCAAATTTAGCATCTTCGCTGATCTCAATCGTTTCAATTTTTGGTTTTTCAATTTCGATCATTATTATTTACCCCTTTCAAAACGTACGTACAATGTGCGATTGTTCAACAAAATTCAACAATAACAATCCATTACACACGACGGCGTTTTGGAGGACGACATCCATTATGAGGGATTGGTGTTACGTCACGAATTGCTGTAACTTCTAAACCAGTAGCTTGTAATGAACGAATTGCAGCTTCACGACCTGAACCAGGACCTTTAACTGAAACTTCAACTGTTTTCATACCATGCTCCATTGAACCTTTCGCAGCAGATTCAGCAGCCATTTGAGCAGCAAATGGTGTTGATTTTTTAGAACCTTTAAATCCTAAAGCACCTGCAGAAGACCATGAAACAGCATTTCCATGTACATCTGTAATCATAACAATTGTATTATTAAATGTTGAACGGATGTGAGCTACACCAGATTCAATATTCTTTTTCACGCGGCGTTTGCGTACAACTTTCTTTGCCATGAAGAATTAACCTCCTTCTTCTCTAAATTATTTTTTCTTACCTGCAATAGCCTTAGCTGGGCCTTTACGAGTACGAGCATTGTTTTTAGTATTTTGACCACGAACTGGTAAACCACGACGATGGCGAACACCACGATATGAACCAATTTCCATCAAACGTTTGATGTTTAAGTTCACTTCACGACGTAAGTCACCTTCAATTTTTAGTTTATCCACTTCTGCACGGATACGGTCTAATTCATCATTTGATAAATCACGAACACGAGTATCTTCACTTACATTAGCAGCAGCTAATACTTGTTTAGAAGTCGTAACACCGATACCGTAGATATAGGTTAAAGAAATAACAACACGTTTTTCACGTGGAATATCCACACCTGCAATACGAGCCATACTTTTAAGTACCTCCTTATAAATTATCCTTGACGTTGTTTATGTTTGGGATTTTGACAAATCACCATAACTTTACCATTGCGTTTAATTACTTTACATTTTTCGCAAATTGGTTTTACTGATGCTCTAACTTTCATTTAAGTTCCCTCCTTTATATCATTAACGGAGTCCATTATTTAAAGCGATATGTGATTCTTCCGCGCGTTAAATCGTAAGGTGATAATTCAACCGTTACTTTATCGCCCGGTAAAATCTTAATATAGTGCATCCGGATTTTACCAGATACATGCGCTAAAACCTCATGACCATTTTCAAGTTCGACCTTGAACATCGCATTTGGTAATGTTTCATTAACAATACCTTCAATTTCAATTACGTCTTCCTTTGCCATGCTTCATCCTCCTCACTTTTAAAAAGTTGTTACGGATTTTACTGACGGACTTCTACCGTTATCTAACTTTCTAATTATACCATTTCAGCTACAATAAATGCAAGATAACAGGTTAAGCTTGGTGCGGTTCGCCCATAATTGATTGAATTGTGTTAAACAAATGATCAATCCCGCTTTCACCATCTACATTATGTAAAACTTCTTTTGCATTGTAGTAGTTTAAGATTGGTTTTGATTGTTCAATATTAATTTGAATACGATTTTCAACAGTTTCAGGTTTGTCATCTTCACGTTGGTAGAAATCGTGTTCTCCACAACGATCACATGTGCCTTCTACTTTAGTTGGTTTATTGATTTTGTGATAAGTAGCTCCACAGTTTCTGCAAATGAAACGTCCAGTTAGACGTTGCATTAAAATTTCTGGATTTACATCAATATTGATAACAGCATCAATTTTACGACCTAATTCATCCATAATTTTATCAAGTGCTTCTGCTTGAGCTTGAGTTCTTGGAAAACCATCCAATAAAAATCCGTTTTTAGTATCGTCTGCTTGTAAACGTTCCTTAACAATTCCATTAGTAACTTCATCAGGTACTAATTCACCTTTATCCATGAAAGATTTAGCTTTTAGTCCTAACTCTGTTCCTTGTTGCATAGCAGCACGGAACATATCACCAGTTGAAATATGTGGAATGTTATAAGTAGCAACAATTTTTTCTGCTTGAGTTCCTTTACCTGCTCCAGGTAAGCCCATTAAAATAATATTCATAATTTCTCCTTTACATTGTAGATGAAGAAAAGACAAAACATTCAAAAATATTTTGTCAATCTTCCTCATTACTCTTGGATAAACCCTTTATATTTACGTTTAATTGCTCGGCCTTCAATTTGACGGCTAATTTCAAGTGCAACCCCAACTACGATTAGTAAGTTTGTTCCACCTAACATTAAACCACGTGGTAGACTCCACAAAGCTGCAGCAATCATAGGTAATAGTGAAATACCACCTAAATAAAGTGCTCCGACTGTACTCAATCTTAAAAGCATTCCAGAAATATAATGTTCTGTCTCTTTACCAGGTCTTACACTTAAGATGTAACCACCTTGTTTTTGTAAGTTTTCCGCAACTTTTTCAGGGTTAACTTGTACAAATGCATAGAAGTAAGTAAATACTACTATTAAAAAGATATATAAACTTGCACCTGCTGGTTTTTGGTAATCAAATATATTTGTTGCAACTTGATACCAACTTGCCTCACTGTATTGGCCGTGAACAGCACTTAAAACAGTTTGTGGCAATGCTATAAACGAACTTGCAAAAATTACTGGAATAACCCCTGCAGAGTTAATCTTCAATGGTAACCATGAAGCTTCGCTAGCTCCAGTTGGTCGTTTAGAGTATGAAATTGGTAAACGACGTTGCGCTTGCTCAATGAATACTACTAACATAACCACTAGGATAATTGCAACTGCAAGAGCAGCTGTAAATCCATAAGCTCGATACAACTCTTCATCGGCTTTTCCTTGTAATTGATTGACATAAAATTCATAAATATCATGTGGCATACGAGCTACAATCCCTGCAAAGATTATAATAGATACCCCATTACTAATCCCATTAACAGTGATCATATCACCTAGCCATGTAACAAACATTGTTCCTGCAGTTAAAACTAACGCAATCAACAAGTATGTTGAAATACCAGGATTGTTAATTAATCCATAGTTTGCATAAGCATTGAAACCAAATGAAATCGCAAATGCTTGGAAGAAACCAATTACGATTGTTAAATAACGAGTAGCGGTATTTAATTTACGTCGACCAACTTCCCCTTGTTTAGACCATTCTACGAATGTAGGAAGGATGTCCATTTGTAATAATTGAACTACGATTGACGCAGTGATGTAAGGCGAAACTCCCATCGAAAAGATAGAGAAGTTCGATAGCGCCCCACCACTAAATGTATTTAAAATACCAAAGAAACCTGTTGATGCAAATGTTTCAATTGCTGATGCATTAACACCAGGAACTGTAATATGCGTACCAATTCGGAATACCACTAATACCATTAGTGTATATAAAAGACGTTGTCTAATATCCTTGGTTGTAATCGCATTTTTTAGTAGAGAGAACATTAAATCACCTCTACAGTTCCACCTGCAGCTTCAATTGCTTCTTTTGCTGCTTGAGAGAATTTATTTGCTTTAACAGTTAACTTACGTTCAAGTTTTCCGTTTGCTAATACTTTGATACCGTCTTTCTCGTTTTTAACGATACCAGCCTCAACTAGTACAGCAGCAGTCACTTCTTGACCATCTTCGAAACGGTTTAATGTTTCTAGATTTACGACTGCATATTCTTTACGATTGATATTTTGGAAACCACGTTTTGGTAAACGACGGAACAATGGAGTTTGTCCACCTTCGAATCCTAATCTAACGCCACCGCCTGAACGAGCTTTTTGACCTTTGCTTCCGCGTCCAGCAGTTTTTCCGTTTCCTGAACCTTGACCTCTACCAACACGGTTACGTTCTTTACGTGAACCTGCTGCTGGTTGTAATTCATGAAGTTTCATGTTTCGGGCACCTCCTCTTATAAGTTGATTAATTAAACTTCCTCAACATCCACTAGATGTGATACTGTGTTAACCATGCCTTTGATAGCATCGTTAGCTGGTTTTACAACTGTTGAACGAATTTTTGTTAAGCCTAATGCTTTACAAGTATCAATTTGGTTTTGAGGACGTCCAATCAAGCTTTTCTTTAAAGTGATCTTTAATTCTGCCATTTTCTATGTCCTCCTATCCTAATAATTCTTCAACTGATTTGCCACGTAATGCAGCAACATCTTCAACACGTTTTAATTGTTTCAAACCTTCGATTGTAGCACGAACCATGTTTACAGGTGTGTTTGAACCTAAAGATTTTGAAGTTACATCAGCGATACCTGCTAATTCAACAACGGCACGAACTGGTCCACCTGCGGCAACTCCTGAACCGGCTTGAGCTGGTTTAAGTAATACATTACCACCGCAGAAACGTCCGATAACTTCGTGAGGAATTGTAGAACCACTTGTAGGTACTTCAATTAAGTTTTTCTTAGCATCTTCGATTGCTTTACGGATAGCTTCTGGAACTTCTTGAGCTTTACCAGTACCGAATCCAACATGTCCATTACGGTCACCTACAACAACTAAAGCAGCAAAACGTAAACGACGTCCACCTTTAACAACTTTTGTTACGCGGTTAATCGCAACTACACGATCTTCTAATTCTAAGTTTCTTGCATCAATATTAACCATGAATTGTGGGTCCTCCTTTTCCTAGAATACTAGTCCATTTTCACGTGCAGCTTCAGCTAAAGCTTTTACACGTCCATGGTATAAGTATCCACCACGGTCAAAGACTACTTTCTTAATATTTTTTTCAAGTCCACGTTCTGCAATTAATTTACCAACTGCAACAGCTTCCTCTGTTTTTGTTCCATTTTCTACATTTGTATCTAAAGTAGAGGCACTTGCTAGCGTCACACCCGCTACGTCATCAATTAGTTGAGCGTAGATGTTTTTGTTAGAACGAAAAACGTTCAAGCGTGGGCACTCAGCAGTACCAGAAATTTTGCGACGAACACGTGCGTGACGGTTTTGACGCACTTTATTTTTGTCTGGTTTTGTAATCACAATTTTCACCTCTTATAATATATTTTTATGCGACTAATAGCGCAACAAAAGGTAAATAATTACGAAAATTATTTACCTGTTTTACCTTCTTTACGACGTACAAATTCATTAACGTAACGAATACCTTTACCTTTATATGGTTCTGGTGGACGTACGCCACGAATGTTAGCAGCTAATTCGCCAACTTTTTGTTTGTCATAACCTTTTACGATAACTTTAGTATTTGAAGGAACTTCGATTTCAATTCCTTCTTCCGGTGTGAATTCCACTGGATGAGAATATCCAACGTTTAATACAAGTTTTTTACCTTGTAATTGAGCACGATACCCAACCCCGATTAATTCCAATTCTCTTTGGAATCCTTCAGTAACACCAACAACCATGTTGTTGAATACTGCGCGAGTTGTTCCGTGGATTGTTTTGTTTTCTTTAGAGTCATCTGGACGAGTGAAAACAACTTCACCTTCGTTTTGAACTAATGTGATATTTTGGTTGAATGTATATGATAATTCACCTTTTGGACCTTTAACAGTTACTGTATTGTCCTTTAAGTCGATTGTTACACCTGCTGGGATAACAACTGGTTTATTTCCGATACGGCTCACTTGGCTGCACCTCCTTGTTTTCTAGATTACCAAACGTATGCTAGAACTTCTCCACCTACGTTTTTAGCTCTTGCTTCTTTGTCTGTAATAACACCTTCAGATGTTGATACGATAGCGATACCTAAACCGTTTAATACTTTAGGAACTTCGCCTGTTTTAGCGTACACACGTAAACCAGGTTTAGAAATACGTTTCAATCCTGTGATTACACGTTCGTTATTTTTTCCATATTTCAAGAATACTTTCATGACACCTTGTTTGCCATCTTCTTCAACTGTGAAGTCTTTGATAAATCCTTCAGATTTTAAGATGTTAGCAATAGCCACTTTAATATTTGATGACGGAACTTCTAAAGATTCGTGACGAACCATGTTCGCATTACGAATACGAGTTAAGAAATCCGCGATTGGATCTGTCATAACCATTAATGAGTACCTCCTTTATCAAGTAGTAATGATTACCAACTTGCTTTCTTCATTCCTGGGATTTGCCCTTTATAGGCAAGCTCACGTAAACAAATACGGCAAAGTTTGAATTTACGATAAACTGAATGTGGTCGACCACAACGTTCACAACGAGTATATTCTTGTGTTGAATATTTTTTTGGACGTTTGTTCTTTGCGATCATTGATTTTTTAGCCAAACTACTCGCCTCCTGTGAGTTTTATTTTATTTTTGGAAAGGCATTCCAAGTTGAGTTAATAATTCTTTAGCTTCTTCGTCTGATTTAGCAGTAGTTACGATAACGATATCCATACCACGTACTTTGTCTACGCGATCGTAGTCAATTTCAGGGAAGATTAATTGTTCTTTCACACCTAAAGTGTAGTTTCCACGTCCGTCAAATGATTTTTTAGAGATTCCACGGAAGTCACGTACACGAGGTAATGAAACTGTTACTAATTTATCTAAGAAATCGTACATACGTTCACCACGTAAAGTAACTTTAGTACCGATAGGCATACCTTCACGTAAACGGAAACCAGCGATAGATTTTTTAGCTGTAGTAACAACTGGTTTTTGACCAGAAATTAATGTTAATTCTTCAACTGCTTTTTCTAAGTTTTTAGCGTTTGATGTTGCATCACCAACACCCATGTTGATAACGATTTTTTCTACTTTAGGTACTTCCATAATTGATTTGTAGTTAAACTTTTCCATTAAAGAAGCTACCACTTCGTTTTTGTATTTTGCATTTAAGCGATTCATGCAGGATGGTCCTCCTTCCTAAAATTACTTATCTAGTACTTCGCCTGTGCGTTTAGACACGCGAACTTTTTTACCATTTTCAACCTTGTAGCTAACACGTGTAGCTGCACCTGTTGAAGGGTCAATTAGCATTACGTTTGAAACATGAATTGGTGCTTCCATTTCAACTACGCCGCCTGTTTGGTTAGCTTGAGATGGTTTTTGATGTTTCTTAACAATGTTCACACCTTCAACAAGAACTCGGTTTTGTTTTGGAAAACTTTTTAGGATTACTCCTTCTTTTCCTTTGTATTTACCTGAGATTACTTTAACTTTATCACCAGTTTTTACGTGCATGTGTTACACCTCCTTCGATTTTGATGAGAATTATAATACTTCTGGAGCTAATGAAACGATCTTCATATAGTTGTTATCACGTAATTCACGTGCAACTGGTCCAAAGATACGTGTTCCACGAGGGCTCTTGTCATCACGAATGATTACACATGCGTTTTCGTCGAATTTAATGTAAGAACCGTCTTTACGACGAGCTCCTGATTTCGTACGAACGATTACAGCTTTAACAACGTCACCTTTTTTAACAACCCCACCTGGTGTTGCTTGTTTAACAGATGCAACGATTACGTCACCGATGTTAGCTGTTTTGCGGCCAGATCCGCCTAGAACTCTAATTGTCAATACTTCACGAGCGCCTGAGTTGTCAGCCACTTTTAAACGAGTTTCTGTTTGAATCACTATTGGTTCCTCCTTTCAAATGTATACACAATTTGAAATTAAATAATTACTGCTTCTTCAACAATCTCAACTAAACGGAAACGTTTTGTTGCTGACAATGGACGAGTTTCCATGATCTTAACAATATCACCGATTTTAGCTGAGTTATTTTCATCATGAGCTACAAATTTTTTCGTATATTTAACGCGTTTTCCGTAAGTTTTGTGACGTTTGTAAGTTTCAATAGCAACTACAATAGTCTTTTCCATCTTATCTGAAACAACGCGACCTTGATATACTTTACGTTGGTTACGTTCTACAGTCATGTTCATTGCCTCCTTTGCTGATGATTATTTTTGCAATTCTTCTTGACGCAATGCAGTCTTGATACGCGCAATTTGTTTACGTACTTCACGAATGCGTGCTGTACCTTCTAATTGACCAGTAGCAAGTTGGAATCGTAAGTTGAATAGTTCTTGCTTTAATTCTTTTTCTTTTTCAACAAGTTCAGCAGTGGATAACCCTTTAAGTTCTTTTCTAAGTGCATTAACCTTCATTCGATTCACCACCATTTTCTTCGCGTTTCACAAATTTTGTTTTAACTGGCAATTTGTGTGATGCCAAACGTAAAGCTTCACGAGCTACTTCTTCTGAAACTCCAGCAATTTCAAACATGACTTTACCACGTTTAACTGGTGCTACCCAACCTTCAGGTGCCCCTTTACCAGAACCCATACGTACCCCGATAGCTTTAGCTGTGTATGATTTGTGAGGGAAAATTTTAATCCATACTTTCCCACCACGTTTCATATAACGAGTCATTGCAATACGAGCTGCTTCGATTTGACGGTTTGTAATCCAGTGAGATTCTGTTGCTTGTAAACCGTATGTACCGAATACTACTTCTTTACCACCTTTAGCTTCCCCGCGCATTTTTCCACGGAATTCACGACGGTGTTTTACACGTTTTGGTACTAACATGTTTATTTCCCTCCTTTCTCAGAGTTGTTGTTCTTTCTTGTTGGTAATACTTCGTCACGGTAAATCCAAGTTTTAACACCTAATTTTCCGTAAGTTGTATCTGCTTCTTCCCAAGCGTAGTCAATATCTGCACGTAATGTGTGTAATGGAACTGTTCCTTCAGAATAGCTTTCTGAACGAGCGATATCTGCACCGTTTAAACGACCTGATACCATTGTTTTAATTCCTTTAGCACCTGCACGCATTGTACGTTGGATAGCTTGTTTTTGTGCACGACGGAAAGCGATACGACGTTCTAAGTCGCGAGCAATTCCTTCAGCAACTAATTTTGCATCTAAATCAGGTTTTTTGATTTCCACGATGTTGATGTGTACTTTTTTACCTGTTAATTTGTTTAAGTTTGTACGTAATTTATCAACTTCAGATCCACCTTTACCGATAACCATACCAGGTTTTGCAGTGTGGATTGAAACATTAACGCGGTTAGCTGCACGTTCAACTTCAATTGTTGAAACGCTAGCGTCGCTTAATTGTTTACGGATATAATCACGGATTTTTAAATCTTCATGCAAGAATTCTGCGAAATCTTTTTCTGCGTACCATTTTGAATCCCAGTCACGGATGATTCCGACACGCATTCCAATTGGATGAATTTTTTGACCCACTGATTATCCCTCCTTCTTCTCTGATACCACTACAGTGATGTGGCTTGTGCGTTTTAAGATTTGTGAAGCTGAACCTTTAGCACGTGGACGGAAACGTTTCATTGTTGGTCCTTCGTTCACGTATGCTTCGCTTACATATAAGTTTTCAACATCTAAGTCGAAATTGTGTTCAGCATTTGCGATTGCAGACATCAATACTTTTTCTACGATTGGTGAAGCTGCACGTGGTGTGAATTTCAAGATTGAAATTGCATCACCGATTTTTTTACCTCTAATTAGATCGACAACAAGACGAGCTTTACGAGGCGCAATACGAACTGTTTTTGCAACTGCTTTTGCAGATGTGATTTGTTCTGACATAGTTTAAGTCCTCCCCTCGTTATTTACGTTTACTCTTCTTATCATCATTTGCATGACCACGGTAAGTTCTTGTTGGTGCGAATTCACCAAGTTTGTGTCCTACCATGTCTTCTTGAATATAAACTGGAACATGTTTTCTGCCGTCATATACAGCAATTGTTTGTCCAACAAAGTTTGGGAAAATTGTTGAACGACGAGACCAAGTTTTGATCACTACTTTTTTGTCGCTTCCTTGAGCTGCTTCAACCTTTTTCATCAAATGTTCATCGACGAAAGGTCCTTTTTTCAAACTACGACCCATTATGGAAATCCTCCTTCCAAAATTTTAATAGAATCAGATTTGTTTTAATAATTATTTTTTACGACCACGAACAATAAGTTTGTTTGAACGAGCTTTCTTGCTGCGAGTCTTGTATCCAAGAGCTGGTTTACCCCATGGAGATACTGGTGTTGGACGTCCGATTGGAGCACGACCTTCACCACCACCGTGTGGGTGATCGTTAGGGTTCATTACAGATCCACGAACTTCTGGACGTTTACGTTTCCAACGAGCACGACCAGCTTTACCAATATTAATTAATTCATGTTGTTCATTACCAACAGTACCGATTGTTGCACGGCAAGTTGCTAAGATCATACGAACTTCACCTGAGTTCAAACGAACTAAAGTGTATTTACCTTCTTGACCAAGTACTTGAGCACTTGTACCAGCTGAACGAACTAATTGTCCGCCTTTACCTGGTTTTGTTTCAATGTTGTGGATAACAGTACCGACTGGAATGTTTCCTAATGGTAATGCATTACCTACTTTAATATCAGCGTTAACGCCTGATTCGATACGTTGTCCTACTTGTAAACCTTTTGGAGCAATGATATATGCTTTCACACCATCAACATAGTGAATTAAAGCAATATTTGCTGAACGGTTTGGATCGTACTCGATTGAGTGAACAACTCCTTCAACGTTATCTTTGTTACGTTTGAAGTCAATCACACGATAAGCACGTTTGTGTCCGCCACCTTGGTGACGTACAGTGATTTTACCTTGGCTGTTACGACCAGCGTTGTTTTTTGATGATTCTAACAAAGTTTTTTCTGGTGTTGACTTTGTAATTTCGCTGAAATCATAACCTGTCATATTACGACGGCCGTTTGAGGTTGGATTATATTTTTTAATCGCCACGTCTAATTCCTCCTATATAGTAGTAGTTTTGCTTCGAAGATTATGCTTCTTCAGCGAAGATTTGAATATCTTTTGAGTCTTTTGTAAGCTTCACGATTGCTTTACGACGTTTGTTTGTGTAACCAGCATAGCGGCCAACACGTTTGAATTTAGCACGTACATTTAAGATGTTAACTTTTTCTACTTTAACACCAAAAATTTCTTCTACGGCTTGACGTACTTCGATTTTGTTTGCGCGTACGTCTACTTCGAAAGTATATTTCTTTTCGTCAGTAGCAAGCATTGAAGCTTCAGTAATGATTGGGCGTTTGATTACGTCACGTGCATCCATTATTGAAGTCCCTCCTCTACTTTAGAAAGAGCAGCTTGTGTTAATACTAATTTATCGTTGTTTACAACATCTAAAACAGTAACTTGTGTTTCGTCAACAACTGTTACGTTTGGAATGTTACGTGCAGCTAATTGTGCAAATTCGTTTGAAGATTCAACAACTACTAACACTTTTGTGTCAACTTTTAAGTTAGCTAATACTTGTGCAAACTCTTTTGTTTTTGGTGCGTCGAATTGTAATGCTTCCACTACAACAAGCTTTTGATCTAATACTTTTTGTGATAATACTGATTTAATCGCTAAGCGACGTACTTTTCTTGGTAATTTGTAACTATATGAACGAGGTGTTGGTCCGAATACAATACCTCCGCCACGCCATTGTGGTGAACGGATTGATCCTTGACGAGCACGACCAGTTCCTTTTTGGCGCCATGGTTTACGGCCGCCTCCGCTTACTGCACTACGGTTTTTAACTGCGTGAGTTCCTTGACGTAATGAAGCGCGTTGCATGATTACTGCGTCGAATACTACATTTTCATTTGGTTCAATTCCGAAGATGTCTGAGTTTAACTCAATTTCTCCATTTGTTGTTCCATCTTGTTTGTATAATGTAACTTTTGTCATTCTCTCGTTCCTCCTTCCTTACTGAATTATTTTGATTTAATAGCTGTTTTAATTTCTACTAATGATTTTTTAGATCCTGGTACATTACCTTTGATTAAGATAACGTTACGTTCTGCATCAACTTTAACCACTTCAAGATTTTGAATAGTGATACGGTTGCCACCCATTTGTCCAGGTAAAGCTTTACCTTTGAATACGCGTGATGGGAATGATGCTCCACCCATTGAACCAGGACGACGGTGGTAACGAGAACCGTGAGCCATTGGTCCACGAGATTGACCATGACGTTTAATCGCACCTTGGAAACCTTTTCCTTTAGATGTTCCTGTTACGTCAACGATGTCACCTGCTTTAAATACATCCACAGTGATTTCTTGTCCTACTTCGTACTCGCTAAGCTCGACATTGTTGAATTCACGAATGAAGCGCTTAGGAGTAGCATTTGCTTTTGCTACATGACCTTTTGCAGGGCGATTTGATAAAACTTCACGTAAGTCGTCGAAACCTAATTGAACAGCTTCGTAACCGTCGTTTTCGATTGTTTTTAATTGAAGAACAACGTTTGGAGTTACTTCTACAACTGTTACAGGAATAAGTTCACCTGCTTCTGTAAAGTATTGAGTCATCCCTACTTTTTTGCCTAAGATTCCTTTGGTCATGGTTACACCTCCATTTTTCTATAAATTATAATTTGATTTCGATGTCAACGCCACTTGGTAAATCAAGTTTCATTAAGGCATCAACAGTTTTTGGTGTTGGATTGACAATGTCAATCAAACGTTTGTGAGTACGCATTTCAAATTGTTCGCGAGAATCTTTATATTTGTGAGTCGCACGAATAACTGTATATAGCGATCTTTCTGTAGGCAATGGAATTGGACCAGCTACGCTAGCACCAGTTCTTTTTGCTGTTTCTACGATTTTTTCCGCTGATTGATCAAGCGCACGGTGTTCGTAAGCTTTCAAACGGATACGGATTTTTTGTTTTGCCATTTTCTTTCCTCCTTCGTCTAATGTTGTCATAAGACTAGCTCCACGCGAATTTCCGACGTTTCCCTTTCGTGGCAAAGCGTCCGGGTGTGTCGCAACCTCTCGTTTCATAGCTACCCCTGTTTCCTTTACAGGGGGTATCGCACGTGGGCATACTTATCCCCCTACGACACTTTTAATAGTATACATGCTAATTTATAAAAATGCAAGCTTTTTTTGTTGATTTATCAATCTTTTTTTATACAAACGCCGCCGTGTGTTTCTTTTCTGTTAAAAAACAGCTAGAAACATTGTTATTTCAACGTTTCTAGCTGTTTCGTTTGAAGCCTTAAAATTCTTGAAAACCAATACAATTTTTATACTTCAAAAATTTATTTTTAAAAATTTTATTTTTTCTTTCTTTCAACAATAGCTGTCACTATGAATAAAAATAAAATCGTAAACAGTAAGATGGAATAAGTAGCATTAAACTCTTCTCCAAACGAATATTTATAGTACAACACATTAAACAATTTTATCAAAACTGGAATGACATTGATAATAATAGCTGCAGTCCAAATTCTTCTCCCGGTAATAACTACTTGTTTTTCTTTACCAGTCTCTTCTTTTCTCATCCTTATTCCTCCTTACATGTTTTCTTTCAAATTGAATTATTTTTTCTCTTTTTCATTACTATCCGTTACTATGAATAAAAGGAAAGTCGGAAGCAGTAACATGAAATAAGTATAATTAAATTCTTCTCCAAGCGAATGTTTAAAATAAAACACATTAAACAGTTTAATCAAAATTAGGATCGCATTGATAATGAGTACCGCTGCCCAAATTGTTCTCCCTGTAATATTCACTTGTTTTTCTTTACCATTTTCATCTTTTCTCATAGTGATTCCTCCTTACACTTCTACGACTTTTTAACTTTCACTTTTTTCTTTTTCAGTACTAGCTGTCACTGCGAATAAAAAGAAAGTTGGAAACAGAGACATGAAATAAGTATAATTAAATTCTTCTCCAAATGAATGTTTGAAATAAAACACATTAAACAGTTTAATCAAAATTAGGATTACATTGATAATGAGTACCGCTGCCCAAATTGTTCTTCCTGTAATATTCACTTGTTTTTCTTTACTATTCTCATCTTTTCTCATTGTTATTCCTCCTTAAACTTCTTCTGAAATCACTCCGAGTAATATCGGAATGAAGAGTACAAACTTTTCTCCTGTTACGTATTCAATAACTGATTCTCCACCAACGAATACTTTCACCATTAATATCGTTAACACTGCAACATAAAACCAGAATAAGTTTTTAAATATTTTTTTCATTTTGTTATTTTCTTTTACTTCTGTCATTCCAATCACTTCCTTTACGTTTTTACATGTTTAGTATACCTAATTCTTCCCTTATCGTTTAGTGCCTAAAGTCACTACTTACCATGACTAAAGTCATTAAAAAAACACTCTAAGCTTTCACCTAGAGTGTTCTTTCTCAATTAACATTGAATATCAAATTTACATTTATCTGTTTCTTCATATTCTTTAATATTTTCGAAACTTGTTTCAATCATGTTTAATACTGCTTCATCTGTATAACTTCCCATATGAGGAGTAATTAATACACGAGGGTATAAGTCTACTAATTTTGCAACTGCAGGATCTTCGATTGTTTGACCTTGTAAGTCTTTAAAGAATACTGCACTTTCGCCTTCTAATACGTCTAAACCTACACCTGATAAGTGACCTGATTCAACCGCTTCGATAATAGCGTCAACATCTTGTAACTCACCACGAGCTGTGTTTACTAAGATAGCGCCTTTTTTCATTTTGTTAATAAAGTCTTTTGTAATTACTTTACCATTTGCTGGAATATATGGTGCATGAATACTAATGACATCTGAATTCGCTAATAATTCATCTAAAGATACTTGAGTACAAATATCTTCTACGCCTTCTTTAGGGAATGCATCATATGCTAAAACTTTAGCGCCTAATCCTTTGAATAAGCTTGCTGTTGTTAAACCAATACGACCAATTCCTACTACACCAACTGTACAGTTACGAATTTCTTTAGCAAACATTTGTGCATCTACACGAAAATCTTGTTTGCTTGTTTTTGAAACTGTATAAGCAACATTTCTTAATAACGTCATTGCTAGTGTTACAGCTAACTCACTAATCGCATTTGGTGAATAGAATGGAACATATCCTAATTTAAATCCTAATTCACGTGCGTAAGCTGCATCAATGTGGTTTACCCCTACTGTACGAGTAATCACATATTTAACGCCTAACTCTTTATAAATATCTAAATTTTCTTTATTCGCCCAGCAATTTCCACGTAAGATTACTGCTTGACAACCTTCTGCTAATCGTGCTGTTTCTGCTGAATTTAAATATTCAGGTGTTGTTACTAATTCATAACCAAATTTTGCATTCACCGCTTCGAAAATTGGTTTTTCTACATCACGAACTCCGTATGCTAATACTTTCATTTTCTTCCTCCAATATTGAAATAGAAAAGCAAACTCTTTTCACCAGAATCTGCTTTTCTATTTTTATTTTATTTAATTTTAATCTAGATTATAGACCTTTTAAAATAACTGATCCTAATACAATCCAGAATACTACTGCTGCAACACTTAATACTGTTGCTAATAACGATGCATTACTTGCTAAAACTGCTTCACGATCATATTTAATCGCATAAGCTACTGCTACTGTTGCAGGTGGTGTTGCAAGCATAATAATAATACCCATTGCAGCTTCATAACCCATTGGTAAGAATGGACGTACCGCAAAAATAATTGCTACAAAGATAGCTGGAACTACTAATAATTTCACTAAACTATAGAACCAAACTGCACGTTCTTTTACAGCATCACCTAAAGAAATATTTCCTAATGTAATACCGATTGCTAACCAAGCTAATGGTGAGCTTAAATCAGCTAAATAAGAAATAGCTTTAAATAACCATGGAGCTGTTTTATCAATACGTAAGAAAGCTACCATAATTTCTTTATCTTTTTCCATTACAGCAACTTGTGGTAATGAACCTTGGAATACCCAAATTAATAAACCAGCAAAAGTTGCAATTACGATAATATTTCCAAAAATTAATTTTAAGTTTTTCTTTTCAAATTTCATACCACTCATACGAATTAATCCATATGAATATAAGAATACACGATAAGCTAAGTTGAAAATATTCGCATATAATGTACCAGTTGCTCCTAGTAATCCGTTAATAATTGGAATACCGAAGAATGTTGTTGAACCGAATGTTGTTAAAACAGAAAGAGTTGTTTTACGATCACCTTTCTCTTTCATGAAGAACAATTCTCCTAAACCAATTAAAATAACATATGCAATAAAACCAAAGATAAATACATTTAACCCTGTTGTAAATGTTTCTTGTTTGATATCTTGCATAAATGCTTTAAACGCTAACGCAGGAATCGCAACCGTTAAAACTAAGTTACTAATAACTTTCCCGCTATTCGCATCAACAATCCCTTTTTTGCGGATAATATATCCTACTAAAATAATAGAAATTGTTGAAAAGATTGCTGCCACAAATGTTGGCGCTGTTAAAACTTTTAGAATTTCAGCTGATGACATCTAAAAATTAACCCCTTTTCTATTTATATTTTTATGCACCTTCGTACATACGCGAGTATTTTACCATATCTTTCATTTTGTTTGCAAAATATTTTTTCGTTTTGAAATTATTAAATTACCATGAAAAACATTTCATTCAGATGATAAATTCGCATTTCAAACTTATCTTCTATTTCTCTGTACAAATTCGAATCTCTGGTTGTTCCGGCGCAGCTTTTACTAATACCGCTAACAAATCCGCACTACTCGAAACAGCTATCGCTTGATTTCCCCATTCTACAAAATAATATTGATGAGCATTTAGCAGTTCTACCTCAAACACTCTTGCAACTAATTTCCCTAATGGAGAAAAGCTCTTTTTCACTTCACTTAAATGACCATCTTGCAACGCTTCTAATATTCCTTTAAATTCATCTGGTGGCAACTTTATTTGATTTGCATTTAATACATGCGTCAACATTTTAAAAGCATAATAGGATTGATTCACTTTTCTCTCCTCCTATTGATTTTCATCCAACCATTGTTTAGCTACTTTTAAAATGGGTAACTCACGATTCGTTAATAATCTTCCTAGTTTTTTATCTGTTTGTGCTTCATATAGTTTCACCGCTTCTTCATACCCAAGCATTAATACCTTCATTTGAAAATCATTCTTTTCATAATCTAATAATTCTTGTTCTCCACGACTCTTCATTTTACATAAATAATAATGGTTAATATTATGACGATTCACTGCGTGATAATAGTCACTCACAATCCCGATTTTACATAGCAGTTCACTTTCGATACCTAATTCTTCCTTAACTTCTCTTACCACTGCTTCTTCTGCATTTTCATTTTCTTCTAAACCTCCACCGGCAGTTTCGATATAAGTTCCCAATCCAAATAAATCATCTCTAGTAATTTGAACAAAATAAAACTGGTCTTCATCATCCACAACAATCGCTCTTGCACAATGGCGATCCTTTTGTTCACCTATTCTTTCCCATTCCTTGTCTTCTAATTCTAAATAAAATTGTAAATCTTTCATGTATCTTTCTCCAATCGCACTCACTATTATATCTCTTTTTTTCTGAAACACAAAAAAGAGAAGATCCTCAAGACCTTCTCTGATAAATTTTATAAGTTTCTCTAATTTTTCTTTCGATTTAACACAGTATTTAAGAAAATTGCTACGACACTCGCTACTACAATCCCATTTGAGAAAAACATTTGAACTGCAGTTGGCATGCTAATAAATAAATTACTATTGTTAAATCCAACACCCATACTAATGGAAATCGCTGCGATTAAAAAGTTATGCTCATTATTAACAAAATCGACCGTTGATAATACTTGCATCCCTTGAAGCGATACAAAACCAAACATCACAACCATCGCTCCCCCAATAACAGGACTAGGAATAATTTGCGCTAATGCTCCAAACTTAGGCAATAAACCTAAAATAATTAAAAAGATTGCAGCGTAGTAGATTGGAAGACGATTTTTTACTCCAGAAATTTTTACTAATCCAACATTTTGAGAAAATCCTGTGTATGGAAATGTATTAAACATTCCGCCAAGTAACACTGCCATCCCTTCAGCACGAAGCCCATTACGAAGACGAGTTGCATCAATATTTTCACCAGTAATATTGGACAAAGCCATATAAACCCCTGTAGACTCTACCATTGAAACTGTCGCAATAATACACATCATTGCAATAGATGACAATTCAAAAGTCGGCATTCCAAAATAAAATACAGATGGAACATGAACAACAGCCGCTTGCTGTACCGGTGAAAAATCAACCAAGCCCATACTTGCTGCAACAACTGTTCCAACAATTAGCCCAATTAAAATCGAAATCGATTTGATAAATCCTTTTGTAAAAATATTAATTAAAAGAATAATGACAACTGTAATTATAGCTAATAATAAGCTTTGTGAAGTTGGCTCTGGAGAGTTATTTCCCATATTCCCAATTGCTACTGGAATTAATGTTAAACCAATAGTAGTAATAACAGAACCTGTTACGATTGACGGGAAGTAGTTTGCTAATTTAGAAAAAATACCTGATACTAAAATGACATAAATCCCCGAAACAATTAATGCACCAAACATGGCACCACTACCATGACTTTTACCAATAATAATTAATGGAGCAACAGATTGAAACGCTACCCCTAATACGATTGGAAGACCTACCCCAAAGTGTTTATTTAATTGAAGTTGTAATAATGTAGCAACCCCACACATGAAAATATCTGTAGAAATCAAATACGTTAATTGTTCACTAGAATATCCTAAAGCTGTAGCAATCATTAGAGGAACAAGAATAGAACCTGAATACATTGCTAATAAATGTTGTAAGCCTAAAACTGCTGCTTGCGAGTGCTTTTGTTGTTGCATTATAAATCTGCCTCCTTAAAAATAACATTCCCATTTTCAAAACGTTCAATTCGAGCTAATGATATTACTGGATATCCAGCCTCTTCGATCAATCCACGACCCTCTTGGAATGATTTTTCAATGACAATTCCTACCGCTTCTACTTTAGCACCTGCTTGTTCAATGATTTCAATCAATCCTTTAGCAGCTTGACCATTCGCTAAGAAGTCATCAATAATCAATACCTTATCTTCCGCAGAAAGATATTTACCGGCAATAGATACCGTATTACTTACTTTTTTAGTAAAGGAATATACTTCGGCAGTTAGCACTTCTTCATTCATTGTAATGTTTTTAGATTTCTTTGCAAAAATCATTGGAACATTCAATTTATCAGCAACATAAATCGCCGGAGCAATTCCTGATGCTTCAATTGTTACAACCTTCGTAATCCCCGCATTGGCAAATTTTTCTGCAAAAACTTCACCAATCTCATGCATTAGACGAATATCTACTTGGTGTGTCAAAAACGAATCCACTTTAAGAATATTTTCACCTAAAACATGACCATCTTTCAAAATACGTTCTTCCAGTAATTTCATAAGTCCTCCTATAATCAAAATAGTTTTCTTACTTCCTCACACTCTTGCATCCTCTACAAAAGCATATATTCCAAATACACTTCGTAAAGAATATCTGTATTTTAATACTTAAAATCTATAAAATCAATAGGCATAACCATAATATTTTGATTAAAAACGAACGATTTTGTTCAATTCTACTTAAAACATTCATTTTTAGGCAACAAAAAAGGCCGGACATAATCGTCCGACCTCGAAAGTGTCATTAAAAATTATTTTAATGTTACAGAAGCTCCAACTTCTTCTAATTGAGCTTTTAATGCTTCTGCTTCTTCTTTAGCTACGCCTTCTTTTAATACGCCAGGAGCGCCATCAACTAAAGCTTTAGCTTCTTTTAATCCTAAACCAGTAGCTTCACGAACAACTTTAATTACTTTAATTTTGTTGTCGCCTGCAGATGTTAATTCTACAGTGAAGTCTGATTTTTCTTCAGCAGCTTCACCAGCGCCACCAGCTACTACAGCTACAGGAGCTGCTGCTGTTACGCCAAATTCTTCTTCGATTGCTTTTACTAAGTCGTTTAATTCTAATACAGTTGCTTCTTTAATGTCAGCAATGATTTGTTCAATGTTTAATGCCATTTTAAAATTCCTCCATTTTGGTTAATTAATTTTTATATTTTGTTGATTAGCTAGCTAACTTTAAGCAGCTGCGCCATCTTTTTGATCTGCAACGGCTTTGAATGCCAATGCAGTGTTGCGAACTGGTGCTTGTAATACTGATAATAGCATTGATAGTAAGCCTTCGCGGTTTGGTAATTTTGCAAGAGCTTCGATTTCTTCTTTAGAAGAAACTTTACCTTCGATTACACCTGCTTTAATTTCTAAAGCTTCAACTTTTTTAGCAAAGTCAGCTAAGATTTTAGCAGGAGCGATTACGTCATCGTTACTGAAAGCTACAGCTGATGGTCCTTTGAAAATGTCATCCATTCCTTCTAAACCAGCTTCTTTAGCTGCACGTGATAAGATGCTGTTTTTTACAACTGCAAATTGTACACCTGCGTTACGTAATTCTGTACGTAAGTTTGTTGCTTGTTCTACTGTAATTCCTAAATAATCCACAACTACAACAGATGTTGCGTTTTTGAATTGTTCAGCAACTTCAGAAACTTGTTGCGCTTTTTTAGCAATAATTGCTTCACTCATCTTCGTGTTTCACCTCCTGAATTTTAGGTAGGGCATAAAAAATTCTCTATGCCCACAAAGACATAGAGAAATAAGATCAACTTGTTCTCCCTCGGTAGGATATTAAGGCTAAAGCCTCCTACTGTCTTCGGTCGCATTCAACTAGAAAATAGTTTACAGGAACAAAAAGTCCTTGTCAACTATTTTTTTACATTTTTGAATATTTTTTGCTTACTCTCCTAAAATGAGTTTTGTTAACTCTTCAGAAGTGATTGCTCCAAAATATTCTGTTAATTCAAATGTATCTAATACAGCTTTAATATCTTCCTCAACCATACGAACCCCAATCAATTGAGTTTCTACATCTTGAATTTCTCGTTTAGAGAAGAAATCACCACGAATACTACATTTTGTAATTCTTCCTTGTTCGACTTCTAAGTAAACTTGAATCGTTCCTGCTTTAAATCTTCCATCACGGTAGTCGCTATATTGTGGAGATTCTCCATAATTCCAGTCCCAATTTTTATACTTTTTAGTCGTCAGATCATCAATGGCTTTCCAATCTTCTTCTGTTAGCACATAACGTTTAGCTTCATCAATGGAATCAATTCCTAACAACTTACAAGTCATTAAGTTTTTAAACTCATCAATCGTAATATCTTGATATTCTGGTGCTAAATGCGGACGAATCGAACCTACTCTTGCTCTTGTAGATTGAATCCCTTTTGATTGTAATTTCTTTTTATTTGGATTTAAAACTTTTTCCATCGCATCATAATCAACATCTAATAGTAAAGAATATCCTCCATACACACGACCATTACTAATCGTCATCGCAGCTCCAGAAACTTTCTTCCCATCAATTGTTAAGTCGTTTCGACCCGTTTGCTCTACTCCAGTTGCCCCTAATTCATGAAGCGCTTGAATCGCTGGTGCATATGTTCTCTTGAAATCTCCAAATACTCCATTATCTTGAATTAAATAACAAACATTTACAGCCCCTGAATCTACATATACGGCACCACCACCCGTATCTCTTCTAACGACTTGAATGTTATGTTCTTTTAAATATTGTTCATTTACTTCCGCCACTGTATTTTGGAATTTACCAATTTCCACTTTTGGATCACAGTAATAAGGGAATAAAATATCATCATCTAAAAATACATTTTGTTGCACATACACTTGCATTGCAAGAGCTACTGCTCCGTCTGTAACATACTTTCCATTTCTAATTGGTTCAATCAAATACATAAAGCTTTCCTTCTTCCTTTAATAATTGATGTGTTTCGTGTATTAATGTTGCAATATTATCTGATAATAGCAGGGTGCGATTTCGAATGGCTAAAGGCACTCGATAATGTTTATGATTCATGCTCACATAAACTGCATTTGGATTTTCTGTAACTTTCTTTTGGAATGGCGTTTTAATAAATTGCGGTGTTGTAAATCCAATTCCAATTTCTAAATAAACCACTTTTCCTGTCTCATATTGTTTTAAAAAGGCATCATAACGTGCTTTTTGTTCAAAGAAATCTGCAGACTCCACCATTCCTTTTTCTGCATTACGCTTATTAATCTCTAATGGCGCTCCACATTCTGGACAAAATGGTATTAATTCATAAGGAACTTTCATATCTTTTTGCTGAGCAATCATTTCACGAATCAACTCATCTTTTCGATAAGTTTGCGGATGACAATGTTGACTGCATTGTAACAATCCGTATTCTCCTTGAATATGGAATACTTTTTCCATATCAAATCCCGCTACTTCAAAGGCATTATCAGCATTCGTTGTAATAATATGATAAGGTTTGGTTTCAAGCATTTCTTTCAACTCTACATAAGCTGCTCCCACTGGTTGATCTAAGTAATTCAATGCAATAAAACGACTTTGAAAAGACCAGTACTCTTCCCAACTCGCAAATTGAAATAAACTTGCTTGTAACATATCTAATAATTGATATTTTTCTATAAAATCTGGAAAAGCTGACTCAAAACGTTCCCCAATATAAGTGAACCCATCCGCAGCAGACATTCCTGCTCCAATTCCTACAACAATCGCATCTGCTTCTTCAAATAAACTTTTTAATTGTTGCGCTTGACTTTCCATCTCTTGTATCGGTGTAATCCACTCCACTGTTTCTCCTCCCTTCTATTTTATGATTGTAATAATTTCCCATAGGCCATTTGTTCTTCCTTTGTAAAAGCTGATAAAATAATCGTTTCTGGGAAAGCATGTTGCTTAGACCAGTCTGTTACAACCGAAACTGCAATTGAAGCAGCCTCTTCTACTGGAAACCCAAATTGACCCGTTGAAATCCCACAAAAAGCGATACTTTCTAACTTCATTTCTTCTGCTTTCTTCAAGCAACTAATATAACATTTCTCTAATAATTGTTTCCGAATAGGTGTAACGGACTTCCCAGGGGGAATAAAAGGCCCCACTGTATGAAAAACATAATTACATGGTAAATGAAAACTTGGTGTCACCTTCACAGACCCTACCGGTTCTTTTTTTCCTTGAGCCTGTTGGATTTGGTGACAACATTCTCTTAACTTGACTCCTGCAAACGTATGAATTGCATTATCAATACAACGATGATTTGGAATAAAACATCCTAACAAGTCACTATTCGCTGCATTTACAATAGCATCCACTTCTAAATGGCATAAGTCTCCATGATATAATTTGATTCTCTCTTCATTTGTATCTTGGCAACTTTCCATTCCAACTATCGCACCTGTGTGATATTGCTTTAAATAAGCCTCTTCCAGTTCTAAATAATGAAGATCCACATCACCAGCAGGTCGAACATTAACAAGCCCACGCCATATTTCTTCTAATTCTGGTTCTGATTTTTGAGACAAATCTGGAATAGCTTCCCCTTTTTCTTCCGTCAAAAAAGCAATCATTTGCTGTAATCGATGAATTTGCGTGTCTTTATTCATCTTCTAATGCCATAAATTGCACTTCATCAACATCTGTTAATACGACTAACCAATGTTCTTCTGGTTTTTCAGAGTTTAATAATGTTGGTTCGTCTACTGCAGCTTTATTATATTCCACTACTTTTCCTCCGATTGGAGTCACAATAGACATTACTGTTTTAGAAGCTTCAATACTAACAATTTCTTCTTCTGCTTCTAACACTTCATCTTGGCTAAATTGAACAAAACCAATTGTACCCACATCATCTTGTAATTCTGGCGTCATACGAATCGTATAACGGTCTCCTTCTTTATCAATCCATAAAAAATTTGCAAATTTTCTCATTGTATTCTTCCTTTCTACTGATACAACTGCGCTAGTAATTCTAACGCACGTTTACGATTTTCAAATCCACCAACTAGTGGAATCATTAATAATTCATCCGGATTACAAACTTGGCATAATGCATCCAGTTGTTCTTTTACTGCCCGTGAATCCCCAACAATTAACCGTTGACGATTGTCTTCGATTGTTTTTCTTTCTACCGGAGTTACTTCTCTTGTTTCAACATCTTTTTTAGTTGGGAATGTTTCAAATTCACTAAAATCTTGTTTCCCTAACATCCATAAGTCTAATGCTTGAGCCATTTCTTCCGCTTTTTCCTCAGTATCTGCAATGACTACAAAAACCGCTAAAATAAAGCGTGATTCAGTCCCATTGACCGATTGAAACTCTTTACGATAAGACGTCGATAATTCTTTTGCAAGTACAAGAGGCTCTTGTGGAATATACGGGAAAATTCCATAAACGAATCCTAAGCCATTTTTTGCAGCAATATGAACAGATTCTCCGCCCATTCCTAATAAAAATTGTTCTGGAACTTTCATTGTATAAGGAACAGCTTCATTAGATTGGATTATTTCTTGTAAATTCTCTACCCATTCATCAAACTGAGGTTTCATATAATGACTTTTCAAAGCCGTTGAAACAGATTTTGTTCCAATTGAATTTCCTAATCCGATATCGATTCTGCCTGGAAACAGTACTTCTAATGAGCGCATCACTTCTGCTACCTTATAAGGAGCGTAATGCAAGCCCATAATACCACCTGAACCAACATGAATGCTCTTTGTTTGAGAAGCAATCGCTGGAATCACTACTTCAGGTGCACTAATCGATAAAGCATTTACTTCATGATGTTCTGCCACCCAAAAACGTTCATACCCTAATTCTTCTGCCAGTTTCGCTAATTGAATTGTTTCTTGAATCGCATCTTCATTTGTCTTTCCAAAATCAACTACGCCATAATCCAGTACACTAATTTTCATCGACAGCTCTCTCCTTATAGTTCACTTCTAAACTTCTAAAGAAATCTCTAGCATCTTTATGAAGCGACTCTCCAAAATCCATTAATGGCACAATATCTTTAAATGCGGCTTGTGGAATGGCCAATTCTTCTAAATACTCCGGTTTAATCGACAATTGAATGTCTGCTGATTTACCTTCTTTAATTTTCACAGCAAATTCAGGATCTGTAATAAACGGAGTCGATAACCCAACAAGGTCGGCATGTTCTAACGCTTCTAACGCTTTTTCTTGACTATTAATACCCCCAGAAGCAATGACTGCTACTTTTCCTTTTAATGCTTTATAAATCACAGCATTGACTAATTCTCCTTGATGAGGACCTTTTGCTCGAATTTTATTTCGAAATACATCATGCCCCCAACTGGCAATTGCTAAATAATCAATCGAAGCAATAGTTAGAGCTTGATGGAAAAATTCTAAAAACTCATCAATACTATATCCAATCTGATTCCCTCTAGTTTCTTCCGGAGTTGCTCTAAAACCTAATATAAACTCTTCCCCTGCATATTGTCGAATCGTTTCTTGAACCACTTTCAACACTTCAATCCCAATACGAGAACGATTTTCTAACGATTGTGATCCATATTCATCTGTTCTCTCATTTGAAAAAGTAGAGAAGAATGTTTGAATTAACAATCGTTGAGCAGAAGAAATTTCTACTCCATCAAAACCTGCTTCAATCGCAATCTTCGTGGCACTACGATAATCTTCAATCACTTGATGAATTTCTTCAATTGTCATTTCATGTACTTCATGCGGAAATGGCGATTGCAATGTCATTGCACTAGGACCTACAACCGTTTTATCTCGATTCAATGCATGACTAGCAAAACGTCCTGCATGCGTTAATTGTAAAATAGCCGTTGCTCCTTGAGATTTCATTTCCTGAGCTAATTTTTTCAACCCTGGAATAGCCGACTCATCCATCGCACTAAATCCATATTCAAATAGTTGCCCTTGTTTATTGACATATGCTGCCCCTGTAATTTGTAAAGCAGCAGAACCTGCACGTCTCTTTGCATATAACAAATCATCTTGTGTAATATGCCCTTCTTCTGTCGAAGAATTTGTCACCATTGGCGATAATACAAAACGATTGTCTAATACAATATTTCCCTTCAATGTAAAAGGTTCAAACAATGCGTCTATTGTTTTCAATTTTAAACACCTTCCTTAACCACACATACTTCTATTGTATCACTTTTCTGACTTTATGCTGGAAATTTTTTCAACTTTATCAAAACTTCCACAACTCATCTTGTTCCCACTGTTCAGCTATTGCTAGCAATAAATCTTCTCTACCTTTTGCAGCCACTAATTGCACTCCAATTGGCATCCCTTCACTAGAACAACCAACAGGGAGACTAATCGCTGGTTGCCCCGTAATATTCATTCGTTGCGTAAATGGAGTGTCTTCCACACTCGACTCAAACATCTTCCATACAACCTCTTGACGTTCTTCGTGTGATAACTCATGAATATGCTCCAGCTTCTTGATTAAGTCAACATCTAACGAATAAGCATCTTGTTTCGGTGCAGTATGAGCAACCGTAGGCAATAATAAAACATCATATGTATCATGAAGTTGCATCATCACTTCCGCATAACGATCCCAATCACCCGCAACTCGTGCATAATCAGCACCTGTCACCATTAACCCACTTTGATACATCACCCATGTCATCAATTCCATATCGGAGCGAGTCATTGGACGTTGCAATTGTTTCTCCATCCTTTGAAACATCACAACAGTCTCTGCCCCACTAATGAGATAAAACCCTTTTTGAAGCTCAACTCCATTAATCGGGTCTTCTGTTATTTCACTCACTTCATGTCCGTCTAATGTAAACTTCTGCGCCATTTGACGAACAACTTGTTCCACTTCACTAGAAACATTTCCACCAATCGGATGCTTTAATAACATCCCCACTTTCAACGGGCGATTGAATTTAGGAGAAAATAAATGTTCTTTTTCCAACAAAGGCAATGGAAATGGACTTTCTAATTGACACGTTTGCAAATGCCACAACAAATTCCTAGTATCTCTTACCGTCTTCGTCAAAGCAAACTGAACAGTCGCTCCATTCCACCCACGATAAGAACCAGGTCCCACCGGAACACGCCCACGAGTCGGCTTCAACCCAATCAACCCATTATGACTAGCAGGCACACGAATCGAACCTCCACCATCACTTGCAGCAGCTAAAGGAGAAATTCCTCCAGCAACAATCGCAGCAGCACCGCCACTAGAACCACCTGCATTAATGCTTTCATCTAAAAAATGACGAACAGGACCATGTAACTGAGCATCACTCACCATTTTATACCCAAACTCAGGAGTATTTGTTCTTCCCAATATAATAAAGCCCAATTCTTCAAGCCGTTTTACAAAATGACTTGTCTCCTGACAAATATAATCTTTAAATAAACGAGACCCATACGTACAAGGTGTTCCTTTCTTCTCTTGCCCTAAGTCTTTTAAAAATAAAGGAACTCCTACAAAAGGTTGATTATTCACTTGAAACTTCTTTGCTTCTTCTATTGCTTCTTCATAACGTGTCGAAACAATCGCATTTAAAGTGGGATTCAATCGTTCTGCTTTTTCAATCGTTTCTAACACTAATTCCAACGGACTCACTTGCTTATCCCGAACCGCTTGCGCCATACTCGTAGCATCTCGAAACATCTCCACACCTTCTTTCATACTATTTTGCATTGTCATTATATACATGTACGTTCTTTATTGGCAATGAGAATGCATGGGAAAAACTTCCCATAGTAGGTATGAGACTCACCTTACGAGGCTGCTGACATCTTCAGCTACTATATCAAGAAGTCCCATTTTTAAACGTTCTTCCCTCAAGCCAAAAATAGAAAGGACTTTCCCCGTAGTATGAGCGCTAGAATCTGTCACAACAGATTCTAGCACAGGAAACTTTGAGACTCGCTTGCGAGGCTGCTAGCGTCCTAATGCTACAATTTGAAAAGTCCTTTCTATAAAAAAATCAGTTTAAACCATTACTAGTCTAAACTGATTCATTTTAAACTTTTGATAATACAATTCCATAGCCTTCTGGTAACTGCGTCAGTAAGAAAACTTCTTTTTCTAAAATATGCCCTACTACATTTTGTCGTTTATCTGGAGGTAAAACTTGTTTTGTTATTTCCACTTCTCCTTGATATCGTCCATAACCCTCATTTGCTTGATTAATTTCTCCAATACGTCGACTTCTCACAGAACTTTCGCCCGATAACAATTCCATCCCTCTTGTTCCAAGCACTCGAAAAACATAATCACTAGCATCTGGTCTATCATAAAGAACCTTTCCTTCTAACGTCTCAGGAACAACTGCTTCTAATGTTACAAAACCTTTTTGGAAATCCGATAAGATTTTTTGAGTTTCTTCATTTACATAAGGATCTCCTACTATAACCATATCCGTCTGAGCATTTATTAATTCGCAAATCGCGAAACGCTTATCACATTTTCGATGTTCTTCTACAGTAGGTAGTCCTTGGTGAATTGGTCCTCTATATGGTGCATCTCCTGGAATAAACGCTAAAATTTCAGCTCCTAAACTTTTTAGATATGCATTCATCTTTTCTAATTTTTTAATAGAAATCCCTGTATATTCCTTTGGATAATAATTATGACATGCAATTATTTGAGTGTTTAGTCTTAATTTTTGTAAAACAAGCATTTCTTCTTTTTTGAAAGTTGAAGCATTGACCACTAATTGAAAAGCCTGACCGCACCTCTCGACAAGAGATTCATCTCCAAATTCATCCAAGCGAAGATATTTCAAACCCGATTTTTTTAACGTTAAAATATTTTCTTTTGTTAAATCTTTATGAGCAATATCCGGGATGACATTTACTCCATATGATACTGTTAATTCAATAAATTCCATCATTTGTTCAATTTGCATAGGGAATTCTTGCAATTGAAAAGAAGTAAAAGCTACGCACTGTCGCGCAGCTTTCATCTCCTCTAAAATATCTATTAAAACTTCTCTATCTAAATTAGGATAAATCGAACGCCCAAATGAAATTTTGTTTCGATTATTTTCCATACACTTCATTAATTCTTTCTTCATCTACTCCAAATAACCAAGTGATGATGAATCCTCCTACATAAGCTCCTACCATCGCAATCAAGAATTGAACTTGTGTTCCAGGGACCATAATTAATGCCCCAAATAATCCAGATACTCCTTGAGATACTGTTCCTAAATGAAATAGTACAGCTAAAACTCCACCTAAACCAGAACCTAAACAAGCTGTGATAAATGGTTTTCCTAAAGGAAGAGTTACAGCATACATCATTGGTTCACCAATTCCTAAAACACCTACAGGTAATGAATCTCTTGTTAATTGTTTTAATTTTTTGTTATTTGTCTTCAAATATAAAGCTAAACCTGCACCAACTTGACCGCCACCAGCCATCATTAAGATTGGTAATAAGTAGTTAATTCCGGCACTTGGTCCATTTGGATCATTTAATAGCACATGAATTGGAGTTAAAGCTTGGTGTAATCCAACAGATACAATCGGCAAGAAGCCTGCTGCTAAAATATATCCACCTACAACACCTAATTGTTCATAAACAAAATTCAATACTGTATAAATTCCTTGTGTTAAAGCTGCACCAGCAGGTTGAATCAATAAAATTGAAATAAATGCTCCAATAATTAAAGTACATAATGGTGTTAAGAAAGTTCTTAACATTTGAGGCATTTTCTTATCAATCCATCTTTCTAAGTAAGCTACTACAATCCCCATCATTAAAGCTGCTAACAAACCACCAGCACCTGGGTTAAATGGTTTCCCAGTAAATGGCAATACAACATTTTGTGTATCAGTTTTTAATAACAATGGCATTGTAGAAATACCTAATGACATAGACCCTGCAATCGCACCTAAAATAGGAGTTCCTTTAAATTCTTTTGCAGCATTGTATCCAACATATAACGGTAAGAAACCAAATAGTCCCCAACCCATTGTACGAATCGCTTGATACCACCATTCAAAGTTATAAGCATTTCCAGTTGTCACATTAATAACATTTGAAATCCCGTTAATTAAACCTGCTGCAATAATCCCTGGTAATAGTGGAACAAAAATATTAGCAATATGCTCTAAAAATCTTTGTACTGGGCCGTTGTGAGCTGCTTTATTTTCTTTTTTATTCTTTTTCGCTAAATCTTCAGCATTTACTTCATCCACACTTCCTAAAGCAATACCTGTCAACTCGGCAAATTCTCTTCCCACTTCTGTAACCTTACCAGGTCCTAAAACAATTTGTACACCTTCATCTCTTTCTACTACACCTAGAACCCCTTCGACATTTCTTAATGATGCTACATCAATTTTTGATGTGTCTGACACCATTAATCGAAGACGTGTCATACAAGTAGAATTGCTATAAACATTTTCCTTATTCCCAACACTATTTAAAATTGCTTCTGCTATTTTTCTCGGTTCCATAAAATTACCCCCTTATTTTTTCATCGCTTTTACAATGTTCATATGATTTTCTTTTAATAAATTTATTGATTCTTCAGGTGTAATCCCGTGTAATTGCGATAATATTGCCACTTTCAAATCATAATCCGTTGCTTCTAACTTCAGAACAGCCTCTTCTTTTTCAATTCCTGTTACTTTTTCCAAAATAGTAGCTGCTCGTTGTCTTAATTTCTGATTTGTTGGTTGAACATCGACCATATATCCTTTAAAAATTTTACCAATACGAATCATTGCTGTTGTTGTAATCATATTTAATATAATTTTTTGAGCAGTACCTGCCTTCATTCTCGTTGAACCTGTCACAACTTCTGGACCAGTAATAGCTTCAATCCCTACTGTCGCAACTTGACTAATTTTCGATTGAGGAGAATTAGAAATTGCTCCTGTAAAACAACCTTTTTGGCTGGCATAAATTAATCCAGAAACAACATAAGGCGTCCTGCCACTTGCACTAATTCCAATTACAACATCTTCTGCTGAAAGATGAATTGTTTCTAATTGTTTTTGAGCTAACTCTTCATCATCTTCCGCTCCTTCAATAGCATTTCTCAACGCTGTATCTCCACCAGCAATTAACCCAACGACCATTTCTGGAGAAACTCCAAACGTTGGAGGGCACTCACTTGCATCTAATACTCCTAGTCTTCCTGAAGTACCCGCTCCGATATAGATGAGTCGCCCACCTTTCTCGAAGCTTTCAATAACTGCGTTCGTTACTTGCTCAATAGAAGGAATACATTTTTCGATAGCGTTTGTAATCATCTGATTTTCATCATTCATATATATTAAAATATCTTTTACAGATTGTGTTTCTATATTATTGCTTCTTACATTTGATTGTTCCGTCATTAATTTTGAAATATTTTCCATAACTTCACCTCCATCCCTATTTCTTTCTCAGATGACTTGTAATCGCTTTTTCTGATTTCATTATACTCTTTTGTAATTTTTATTTCAATATAGTATAATGAATTTAGAAATAAAATTTCCAATAAGGGGGTTCAAACACGATGAAAGACTTTCTAACAGAAACCGATAAAAAAATCGCTAGCTATATCGAACAAAATATTTCTACTGTCCTATCTTCAAGCATTCATGACTTAGCAAACCTTATCGGCGTTTCATCTTCATCAATTAGTAAATATATTAAAAAAATTGGGTACACATCATACTCTCGCTTCAAAGTAGTTCTTGCTCAACAAAATGCTCAACCTATCGATGCACAATTGGATAGTCACGATACTATTAAAACGATTCAATCCAAATTATTTCATACAATTACGCGTTCTTATGAAATGACATTGGAACTTCTCAATGATGAATTACTAGAAACGATTGTTCAACAAATCCATTCCGCAAGAAGAATTTATATGTTCGGTGTCGGAGCGTCAGGAATGGTTTGTAATGACTTATATTTCAAATTAAGTAGAATCGGCAAAAATATCATTTACCATACAGATCCTCACATCCAACTTGCTAGTCTAAGCGGTGCAACAAACCAAGATTTTATTATTGGTATTAGTTATTCTTCTAATACAAAGGAAGTTATTACTGCTTTTAAAATCGCAAAAGAATTATCTATTCCAACTTTATCCATTACAGGAATAGGGAACCAACAACTAGATACTTTAAGTACTTATCAATTAAAAATTCCAAGACACGAAAATACTATTCGTTCATCTGCTATTACTAGCCGTAACGATTCATTTTTCTTAATTGATATTTTATATCTTGCTTTACTCCAAAAAGAAGAAGATCGTCATTTCCAAAA
>NZ_CAUUHX010000009.1:0-45314 GCF_963545075.1 uncultured Granulicatella sp. | reverse complement strand
TCGCGACAACTCCTATATATTATCATAGGTGTTTTTCTCTGTCAACAACTTTTTTCATTTTTTGAAAATTGTTTCAGAGTTGTTTTTGTTGTCTCGCAACAACGTTTAATAATTTATCATAGATAGACTTCACCGTCAACCCCTTTTTTCAAAAAATATGGTATAATTTTTTCAATTATGATTAAGGAGGTTTTTATGCGTCTCGAACATTTATTAATGAATCATTTTGATATTTCTCGTAAGCAAATGAAAAAATTAATTTCTTCCGGGGAAGTTCTTATTGATTCTATCCCTGCAACTCATGTAAGTAATAATGTCGATCCACAACTTCAAGTTGTTACAGTTCAAGGGACTCGAATTGAGGACAACTCTCAAAAGTATTATTTGTTAAATAAACCTAAAGGTCTTATCTCTGCCACTACTGATCAGCAACTTCCTACTGTTATTGATTTATTTAAAAATGAAAATGTAGAAGGACTCTATCCTATCGGTCGTTTAGATAGAGATACCGAAGGGCTTTTAATCATCACGAATAACGGTCCATTAGGTTATCGACTATTAAATCCTGTTCAGCACATTGAAAAGGATTATTACGTTGAAGTAAACGGACCTTTAGATGATTCTTGTATTCAAAGATTTCACGATGGTATTGTTTTTCATGATGGGACCATTTGTAAATCTGCTACATTAACTATTCTTGAATCTTCACCTACATTTAGTAAAGCCTCCGTCATTATTTCAGAAGGAAAGTTTCATCAAATTAAAAAAATGTTTTTATGTGTTGGAGTTAAAGTTACTTTTTTAAAAAGAATTCGTTTTGGAGAATTTCTGTTAGATGAATCTCTTTCCCCTGGTGAGTATCGACCTTTCAATTCGTCCGAACTACAACTTTTAAAGCAATATTTTGATTAAATGAAAAAAAGCAAGCGATTTTTCTCGCTTGCCTTTTTTAGTCTAAGTTAGTTACTTGCACTTGAAGTTGCGTCTGCAGCACCATGACTTGGAGTATCTGATGAAGCTCCTGAAGTTGCATCTGCGCTTCCATGAGATCCATGTCCTCCAGCAGCTGGAGCATTTCCACCAACTAAACGTTGACCAGTTGTTTCTAAATACCAATCTAACCATGGTTGGAAGTTAAAGATAATTTCATTAATTCCTGCATATGAACCATCTGGATAGTACATTGCTTTATAGTTATGTGTATTAATTACACCTTCTGGTTGTCCAGGAACAATTGTACGAACGTACTCTTGATCACCATTACGTAATACACCTACAACCCACTCAACGTTTTTCATTCTTGCTGGTGGTAATGAAGCATGCACAGTTCCTAATCTGCTACCCGCTTGAACACGTACACGTTTACCAAACATTGTGCTTGGTTCTTGGTGAGCGTTATTATAATACAAGAATTGGTTGTTATCATCTGCATATGTTAACTCAAATGGCATTGCTTTTAAGAACATATCAATTTGGTTAACCGTTAAGATACCGTGGTCTAATTTAACATAAGTATCTCCTGAAACAGCGCCAACGATTTCTGCTGCTTTTTCTACCCAATCTGGATCGTCTGGGTCAACACCTTGAATAGTTGTTGCGATTGGATTTGTACAGTATAAATCTTCTGGAGCAATTGGTTTTGGTTTTTTCAATTTAGAAACGACCTCCACATATTTTACAAAGTTGTCTAAACAAGATTCTAAGAATTTCACAGTTCCTTCATTTGTGATATTTCCGTTTTCATCGAATGCTTCTTTAGCTTTTCCTAATAAGAATTCATTTCCTGGTAATGTATATGCATTCACACCTGGAGCATCTAAAATTTTACGTAAATGTACTTGCGCACGTGATGTTCCTTGATCGTGGTATGAAGCACCTACAATCATAACAGGTTTATTTTCGAATGGATGTACTTTAAATGATAACCATTCTAAAACGCTTTTTAGTGATGCTGTAATTGTATGATTGTGTTCTGGTGTTGCAATGATAACTCCATCCGCACGAGTAATTTTGTTATATAAATAACGTAATTGGAAACTGTCATCCCATTTTTCATCTTGATTAAATACTGGAACTTCATCGATTTCCAAAACTTCTAATTCAAATTTTAATTTAAATTGACGTTGAATGAATTGTAATAATTTACGGTTATATGATAGTTCAGCGTTTGAACCTACAAGTCCTACAAATTTCATAATGTATATTCCTCTCTTATTATGGTTTAAATATTTTCCCAATCAAAGTTTTCTGCTTCTTTGTGTAATAAATCTTGAGCACTTCTTAATTTTTGAGTGATTTTAACAAATAAACGGAAATCATCAAATAGGGCATCTAATTTTTTAATTGTATCTAAATCAATTAAATCACCTTTTTTATCAAATGCTTGAAGTGAGTGAGATAATAAAAATTCAGATCCTGGCATTACATTTGCTTTTAATTCTGGTGAGTCCAAAATTTGACGTAATTGTAATTGGGCACGTGAAGAACCTAATGTACCATAAGATGCTCCTGTAATCATAACTGGTTTATTTAATAATGGATGAATGCCATAAGATAACCATGCTAATGCGCTCATTAATACTGCTGGAATAGCGTGATCATATTCTGGAGTTCCAATAATTACTCCATCAGCAGCTTCAATTTTAGCAGCAATTTCTTTTACAAGTTCTGGAACTTGTTTGTTAGCTGGTTTATTGAATAATGGTAGATCTTTAATTTCCACTAATTCAATTTCAACTTTTTTTGCAAAATGTTTTTGCATATATTGTAATAAAGTACGGTTTGTAGAACGTTGTGAGTTTGTTCCAACAAGTGCAATAAATTTTGTCATAATAATTCCTTTCTATACATCTCAGATTAAACAAATTGAATTCCAGATGTATACATCATTTTTTGATTTTTTGTAATCACAAATGCTTCCAGTCCAGGTTGTTGTTCGATTTCTTCGATAATGTCATATGGATTTTGTCCAAATAAGCGAGTCGTCCATATTTCGCAATCTACTGATTTTTCTGCTACAATCGTTATGCTAGCAACTTCTGTTTCCATTGGATATCCTGTTTTTCTGTCAAAAATGTGATGATAGGTTTTTCCATCCACTACTAATTGACGTTCATAAATCCCTGAAGTTACAACAGATGCATCCGACACGGCAATAACTGCTACATGCTCGCCTCTATCTAATATAGGATTTTGAATTCCAATTCTCCAAGGTCTTTGAAAATTTGGATTTTCTCCAATCGTAAGAATATTTCCACCTAAATCAATAATCCCTGATTGAACACCTTGTTCTACCAAAAATTGTTTTAATTTATCAGCGATATATCCTTTTGCTAAAGCGCCCAAATCGATTCTCATTCCAACTTTGGCTAAATACACTTCCTGTTTCGAGTCATCTAATATAATATCCTCGGGATTCGTTATTTGTAATAAAGTTTGAATCTCTTCTTTTGAAGGAAGTTTAGCATCTGAAAAACCAATTCTCCACGTTTGAACTAATGGTCCAATCGCAATGTTGAGATGACTATTCGTTGCAATACTATGTTTCTTTCCTAACGCAATTAATTCAAATAATTCTGGATGTACTCGAACTGCTTTCTTTCCAGCTTGTAAATTAATCGCCATTAGTTCTGAATCAGCATCATTTGCACTAAAACGATTTTTATAAAGGTGCAACAGTTGCTCACTCTGTAACAATAAATTCTGTGCGTCCTCATGGAAAATCGTTAATGTAATAGACGCCCCCATTAATCGAAGACTGTGACTAACACTTTGCAAACAATTTCCTCTTTCCTTTTGCATTTACCACTAATATACCAAAACAATGGAGTTTTCTCAAGCTATTTAGCTCATTGACTCACATTGCTTCAAATAAAATAAGTACACATTTTCACAGCTGTTCCTCTAACTAAACAGAAAAACACCGCTATCGACAGTCCTTCAACTATCAATAACGGCGCTACTCTTTATTCATTCATTTTAGTTTGAGTAATAGAATCTAATAAATACTCTGCAAATTGTTCTGCTCCTTGATTATTTGGATGAATCTTATCTTCATAAAACCATTCAGTATGTTTTTTTGCTAATTCATACCAATCAATAATATGTACATTTGCATGGCGAGTTTTCGCTTCATGTAATTGCTGATTCACTTCATTATTCCATTTCACTGGAGCAAATATTGTCACAAAGTATAACTCTCGGTCTTCTCCAAGAATACGAATATATTCATCTATTTGTTTTTGAGAAAAAGTACCATTCGTTCCTAAAACTGTTACAACTCTATCAGACATTTTTCCTTTTGAAATTAAGTCTTGTAAAGTAGCAGGACTAGAATATAATTGTCTTCCGATTTTTCCATCGATAATAGCTTTAGGGAATAATTCTTGAACTTTATCTGCTGCTGCTAATAAAATCGAATCTCCTACAAATGTTACTGGCTCTTGAGCAATTCGTTCTTTCAATTCAATTTCTTTATTTGGATCTACTGTCGTACTTTCTTCTTGAGTTGTCTGTTCAATCAATTCTTGATTTCTTTTAATCACACTTTCCAATTGCTGTGCAACTAAATTTGTTTCCGTTGCAGATTGGAAAAATCCAACAAATGCTAACCCCATTAAAATAATATAAGTAAACGAAAAGGCCATTCCCATGATTTTTTTAACCGGAGGTAACTCCTTCACAGTAAAATGATGAATGCTCATCAAACTAAATGTTTGCCCAAATGGTACTAACCATTTTTTCGTTTCAAATACTTTATAAGTAATTTCAGCTAACACTACAATACATAGCATTTGAGCAACTAAAAGTATAAGATTTGATTCTTCACCACTTAGGAAATAAGGTGCAAACATATGCACAGGATAAAACCATAAATAATAAGAAAAACTTCTTCTTCCAAAAATGGTAAATCCTCTAAATCGCAAGAAATAATTTAATACAGAATTTTCATACAAAATGCTCCATAAAAACACAATAGAAACAATAGAGAATAATTGCATACCATATAGGTATGTTTCATCTTGTACTCCATTATAATTTAGTGCCATCCATCCCATTAAAAAAAGACTAACGAAGCCTAGCACTTGGACGACTAATGAAGCAGCTTTTCTGTTAGGTAAATGAAGAGATAACTGCCCTTCTGTAAAATAACTTAACACTCCTCCTAATAAGAACGAGAAAATTCTAGTTGAAATTGCATAATAGATATACGAAGGATCTCTTTGTATCAAATACATCACAGTCATTACTAGCGCTGAAAGAACACTTAAAATTAATAATATAACACTTTCTTGCATTCGTAATAAGTTTAATCGATTAAATATTTTTCTAATTCCAACAGCTATTAACATCAATTGTAAATAAAGGGATACATACCATAAATGAACAAATGGACTTGGATTAATCGATTGTACAAAGTAAGATTGTTGATTAATAATTTGATAGTAATTATTGAAAAATACTAACGACGATAATGACATCATTCGAATATTTTTTAACTGTTCCGGTAATGCAATAAATAAAAATGCAACCGTCCCAATAATCATAAACAACATTGGAAGCCATAATCGAGATAGTTTTGATGACAGATGCCATTCTACTGGTTTTTTATGGAATAAATGCTTATTATCTCGAAAGGCTAAGTAACCACCGATTACAAAGAATGCATTTACCGCAAAAAAACCACCTGGCAAATAATTTTGAAAAAAATAATATCCTATAATTGCAAGAATCATCATCCCTTTAAAACCATCAAGGGCTGCTACACGTTTATATTTAGAATTTTTTTGAGCTTCTTGCATCACATTTTGTTGAGCCACGTGAAATTTTCCATCCTTTAACTAGTATTCCTCTTCATTATATTCTCTGGAAAATTTTCCGTCAAACCTCTTTTGAAATATTTTTAAGATTTTTAACAAATCATAAAAGAGCTGAAGATTTTTCCTCAGCTCTTTTAATCAATTAGATTTTTTTAACGAATTCTGATTTTAATTTCATCGCACCGAAACCATCAATTTTGCAATCAATATTGTGGTCTCCTTCTACGATACGAATATTTTTCACACGTGTACCTTGCTTAATATCTTTTGGAGCACCTTTAACTTTTAAATCTTTAATAACTGTTACAGTATCTCCATTTTCTAAACGGTTTCCATTTGCATCAATGGCTACTACTCCATCTTCTTCAACTTCTTGTCCTGGCTCCCATTCATGAGCACATTCTGGACAAACTAATAATACACCATCTTCATATGTGTATTCTGAATTACATTTTGGACAATTTGGTAATGACATAATCGTCTCCTTTCTCGTTTTTTGTTTGTATCTATTTTACCTTCTTTTTCGAATCATGTCTAATGGTTTCACTGGTTCTGTTACTTTCATTTTACAAATCATCATTGCATGAGGAGCTGCTTCAATTTCTTCCCCATTTTCATCCCATAAAGTTGTTAATACTTCTTCATGATGACGCATTCCTGGTCCATAAAACTCAATATGGTCTCCAACTTTAAAGTTATTTCTTTGTTGGATCGTTGCAATTTGAGTTTCTGGATCATATTCCAACACTTGACCTACGAATGCATATTGCGGAATTTGACGACGAGCACCAAATAATTGCTCTTCTTCAGTAGGAATTTGATAATAGAATCCTGTTGCCAACTCACGTTGAGCTGCTTTCCATAATTCATCTACCCATTCTTGTTTACATACATAGTTATCTGGATCTTCACAATAACTATCTACTGCCGCACGATATACATTGGCTACTGTTGAAACATAGTGAATAGACTTCATACGTCCTTCAATTTTCAAGCTATCTACTCCAGCTTCAATTAAATCTGGCAAATTGTGAATCATTGATAAGTCAACTGCACTCATAGAGAATTTCTCTTCGATACCTTCTTCACCAGCGCCAACCATATTTTTCTCATTAGCAAATGGCATATCAAACAAACCATATTTCCAACGACATGATTGCGCACATCCACCACGGTTCGCATCACGACGTACCATGTGATTAGACAATACACAACGACCTGAATATGAAATACACATCGCACCATGAATAAATGCTTCAATTTCAACATCCACTTTTTCTTGCATTTCTTGAATTTCTGCCATAGAAACTTCACGTGCTAATACAACACGTTCTAAGCCTTCATCTTTCCAGAAGTTTAATGTTTCCCAGTTTGCTGCAGAAGCTTGTGTCGAAAGGTGAATTGGTAATCCTGGAGCTTCAGAAGCACAAATATCCATTAATGCCATATCACTGACAATCGCTGCATCAATTCCAAGGTCACGAACTGTACGGAAAAATTCACCCGCACCTTTTTCGTCTCCTTCGTGAGTCACCATGTTTGCTGCAATATATACTTTAGCATTATGACTATGCGCAAATTCAACGGCTTCTTTCATTTCTTCGAAATCAAAGTTTCCTGCACGACTTCTTAGTCCGTAAGCTTCTCCTCCTAAGAACACTGCATCTGCACCATATAAAATGGCTGTTTTTAATTTTTCAAGTGTTCCTGCTGGAGCAAGAACTTCTGGTTTTTTCAAAATTTTTCTTCCCATTCGTCTCTCTCCTATTTCACATCTTCTGGATTTAAAATATAAAATCCTGCATCTAAACCACGTTGTTCTGGATGAAGTTCTCTTACTTGCAATTCTAAGCTAGCACTCTTTTCAACTGTCCAAGTACCTGCTTCGATTTCTTTACGAGCATTATCAAATAATTGAACTACTTTAACAAAGTTTTCTCCAGGAGTTAATACTCCGTCAAATTTCCATTGAGGAACACCCATTTCAGCTAATTCTAATAAGTAAGGAGCTAAAGAAACATCATTATTGGCGAAAATATGTGTCCCATTAATATCTTGATAGATTGAATAATGAGAATCTTCATCTGCAGGTTCACTGACAAATAATCCACGTTTTTTCTCAACGCTTTCTTCTTTCTCAATATAGTTAAAATAATTTTGTAATAATGGACGTTTAGAATGATGGATACATGTTGCACCATAAACTAACACTTCAATTGGTACTTCTACTTGACTTGCTAAAATTTCCATTTCCGCTCTTGGAATTTCTCTAGCAATTACTGCACCAACTGCTCCACGTTTAGCCCAGAAATTAACTTGACGACTACTTGTGACTAACACAGCAGCATCGTAATAATAAGGTATAGAGTATTCTGGGTTCTTCATAATTTGAACAACTCCAGGATCTCCTACAGTTATCATATCTACGTTAATTGATTTTAAAAACTGTAAATATTCAGGAACTTTCGCAATTCCTTCATTATGGAAAATCGCATTAACCACTACATTTACTTTTTTTCCATAGCGATGTGCTAATTCTGTTAATTCTTTTTGTTCATCACGTGAAAATGACATTGGTAATCTTAAACCAAATAAGTCTTCACCAAAGCACAAAACATCTACTCCCGCTTCAAGTAATGCTTGCGCTTGTTGGATTGATTCAACTGTTGCAATCAGCTCTATCATTCCAAACGCCTCCTATTCTTTCAATAAAAATATACTGATATAGAGTAGCATAAATTTTAAAATATCGCCACTCAAAACCAGCAATCTAGAATGAGAACAGTTTTCAATTAGATTTTTTATAGAACGAGAACAAAAAAAATCCTCCCAAAAGGGAGGATTGAAAATCAATTTAATAAAAATTATTTTTCGATAGAAGCTACGATTCCAGCACCTACAGTACGTCCACCTTCACGGATAGAGAACTTAGTACCTTCTTCGATCGCAACTGGGTGAATTAATTCAACTTCCATAGTTACGTTGTCACCAGGCATTACCATTTCAGTACCTTCTGGTAACACACAAACACCAGTGATGTCTGTTGTACGGAAGTAGAATTGAGGACGGTAGTTAGAGAAGAATGGAGTGTGACGTCCACCTTCTTCTTTAGTTAATACGTAAACCTCAGCTTTGAATTTTGTATGTGGAGTGATTGTTCCTGGTTTAGAAAGAACTTGTCCACGTTCGATGTTGTCACGTGTAACACCACGTAATAATGTACCAATGTTATCCCCAGCTTCAGCGTAGTCTAACAATTTACGGAACATTTCAACACCTGTAACAGTTGTTTTAGAAGTTTCTTCAGAAATACCAACGATTTCTACTTCGTCACCAACACGAACTTGTCCACGTTCAACACGTCCTGTAGCTACAGTACCACGACCAGTGATTGAGAATACGTCTTCGACTGGCATCATGAATGGTTTGTCAGTGTCACGTTCTGGAGTTGGGATATATTCGTCAACAGCAGCCATTAATTCTAAGATTTTTTCTTCGTAAGCTGCATCGCCTTCTAAAGCGCGTAAAGCAGAACCAGAAACAACTGGAGTGTCATCTCCTGGGAAATCGTATTCTGATAATAAGTCACGAACTTCCATTTCTACTAATTCTAATAATTCTTCATCGTCAACCATGTCAACTTTGTTTAAGAATACAACGATGTAAGGAACACCTACTTGACGTGATAATAAGATGTGTTCACGTGTTTGAGGCATTGGACCGTCAGCTGCAGATACTACTAAGATAGCACCGTCCATTTGAGCAGCACCAGTGATCATGTTTTTAACGTAGTCCGCGTGTCCTGGGCAGTCAACGTGAGCATAGTGACGAGTGTCAGTTTCATACTCAACGTGAGCAGTGTTGATAGTGATACCACGTTCGCGTTCTTCTGGAGCTTTATCGATTGAACCGTAATCTTGAGCTTGTGCGAAACCTTTCTTAGCTAAAACAGTTGTGATAGCTGCAGTTAAAGTTGTTTTACCGTGGTCAACGTGGCCGATTGTACCAATGTTAACGTGTGGTTTTGAGCGGTCAAATTTTTCTTTTGCCATTTTAAATAATTCCTCCTAAATGTTTGAGTATTTTTGTTAGATTCTATAACAGTATCTACCGATTTGAATTATACCAAAGAATACCTATAAAAATCAACTGGTTACGCTAGGTAACCAGTTAACCTAGACTCTTCGATGTTATTGCGTTTATAGCGATTTATTATTCGCCATTTCCGCCATTTTTCTTAATGATTTCTTCTGCAATGCTCTTAGGAACATCTTCGTAGTGGTCGAATGTCATTGAGAACGTACCACGACCTTGTGTTGCAGAACGTAATGTAGTTGCGTAACCGAACATTTCTGATAAAGGAATCATACCTTTAACGATTTGTGCGTTACCTCGAACTTCAGAACCTTCAACGCGTCCACGACGAGCGTTAACGTGACCCATTACATCTCCGAAGTATTCTTCTGGAACTGTAATTTCTACAGCCATCATTGGTTCTAAGATAGATGGTTGTGCTTTCTTAGCAGCAGCTTTCAATGCCATTGAAGCAGCAACTTTGAAGGCAGTTTCTGATGAATCGACATCATGGTAGCTTCCATCATATAATTTAGCTTTGATGTCAACTAATGGATAACCAGCTAATACCCCGTTTTCCATAGCGTCTTTCAATCCTGCTTCTACAGCTGGGATGTATTCACGAGGAACTACCCCACCGACGATAGCATTCTCGAATTCGAATCCAGCGCCTTCTTCGTTAGGAGCAAATTCAATCCATACGTGACCGTATTGACCTTTACCACCTGATTGACGAACGAATTTACCTTCTGCTTGAGTAGAAGCACGGAATGTTTCACGGTAAGATACTTGAGGAGCACCTACGTTAGCTTCAACTTTGAATTCACGACGCATACGGTCTACGATAATGTCTAAGTGTAACTCACCCATACCAGCGATAACTGTTTCACCAGTTTCTTGGTTAGTGTAAGCACGGAATGTTGGGTCTTCTTCAGCAAGTTTTTGTAATGCAATACCCATTTTATCTTGGTCAGCTTTTGATTTTGGTTCAATCGCTACTTCGATAACTGGATCAGGGAATTCCATAGACTCTAAGATAACTTCTGCTTTTTCGTCACATAATGTGTCCCCAGTAGTTGTATCTTTAAGACCTACTGCTGCAGCGATATCTCCTGAGAATACTTCAGGAATTTCTTGACGTGAGTTAGCGTGCATTTGTAAGATACGTCCTACACGTTCACGTTTACCTTTAGTTGAGTTTTTAACGTATGAACCTGATTGTAAAGTACCAGAGTACACACGGAAGAATGTTAAACGACCTACGAATGGGTCAGTCATAACTTTAAATGCTAATGCTGAGAATGGTTCTTCGTCTGAAGAATGACGTTCTACTTCTGCATCAGTGTTAGGATCAATCCCTTTAATAGCTGGTACATCTAATGGTGATGGTAAGTAGTCAACTACTGCATCTAACATTAATTGTACCCCTTTGTTTTTGAAAGCTGATCCACATAATACTGGGTAGAATTCAGCAGCACATGTAGCTTTACGGATAGCTGCTTTTAATTCTTCTTGTGAAATTTCATCGCCTTCTAAATAGCGTTCCATTAATTCTTCATCAGTTTCAGCTACTGCTTCCACTAATTTTTCACGCCATTCTTCTGCTAAATCTTGTAAATCTTCAGGGATATCTGTTTCTTGGATATCAGTACCTAAGTCATTAGTATAGATTTCAGCTTTCATTTTAATTAAATCGATGATACCTGAAAACTCATCTTCAGCACCGATTGGTAATTGAATTGGGTGAGCATTTGCTTGTAAACGTTCATGAATTGTACGTACAGAATATAAGAAGTCTGCACCGATTTTATCCATTTTGTTAGCAAATACGATACGAGGAACACCATATGTTGTAGCTTGACGCCATACAGTTTCTGTTTGAGGTTCAACCCCAGACTGTGCATCAAGTACCGCAACAGCTCCATCTAATACACGTAGAGAACGTTCTACTTCAACTGTGAAGTCCACGTGCCCTGGAGTGTCGATGATGTTGATACGGTGACCTTTCCATTGTGCTGTTGTAGCAGCAGATGTAATAGTGATACCACGTTCTTGTTCTTGTTCCATCCAGTCCATTTGTGAAGCACCTTCGTGAGTTTCACCAATTTTATGGATTTTACCAGTGTAATAAAGTACACGCTCAGTTGTTGTAGTTTTACCTGCGTCAATGTGAGCCATGATACCGATATTACGCGTGTTTTCAAGAGTAAATTCTCTCTTTGCCATCTTCGTTCTACACCTCTTTATTTAATAGTTAATTTATGCATAGATTAAAAAGCCCGAAGGCTTTTTGAATCTTACCAACGATAGTGAGCAAACGCTTTGTTTGCTTCTGCCATTTTATGAGTATCTTCACGTTTTTTAACAGAAGCACCTGAGTTGTTCGCCGCATCCATGATTTCACGAGCTAAACGAACTTCCATAGTGTCTTCACCACGTAAGCGTGAGTAGTTTACTAACCAACGTAAACCTAATGTAGTACGACGGTCTGAACGAACTTCAACTGGTACTTGATAGTTAGAACCACCAACACGGCGAGCTTTAACTTCTAATACTGGCATAATGTTCTTCATAGCTTGATCGAACACTTCCATTGGATCATTTCCAGTTTGTTCTTTAACGATGTCAAATGCATTGTATAAAATTGTTGCTGCTTTACCACGTTTACCATCTACCATTAAACGGTTGATTAAACGAGTAACTAATTTTGAATTATAAATTGGATCAGGCAAAACATCACGTTTTGCGACAGGACCTTTACGAGGCATTTATAATCCTCCTTTCATCATTTTGAGTTATTAATTATTATTTTTATCTTGTTAACCTAAATTATTTTTTAGGACGTTTTGTACCGTATTTAGAACGACCTTGCATACGGTTGTTAACTCCAGCAGTGTCTAATGCACCACGGATGATGTGGTAACGTACCCCTGGTAAGTCTTTTACACGTCCACCACGAATTAATACTACGCTGTGTTCTTGTAAGTTGTGACCGATACCTGGAATGTACGCAGTTACTTCGATTAAGTTTGATAAACGTACACGGGCATATTTACGTAACGCTGAGTTAGGTTTTTTAGGTGTCATAGTACCTACACGAGTACATACACCACGTTTTTGTGGAGAGTTTGTATTCGTTTGTGATTTTTTAAAGCTGTTATATCCTTTACCTAACGCTGGAGAAGCTGATTTCTCAACTGCTGATTTACGAGGTTTACGGACTAATTGGTTAATTGTTGGCATTTAGCTCTTCCTCCTTCCCTATCGGGTTCTTCTTGGTCCACACATCCTGGTGGTCCATTTTTTTGTAAAAATTAAAAGACACATAAATGTCTCTCAGTGGCCTTTTTACCAGTCAGCACGACTGATATGATTTCTAATCAGGAATCAGGTATAAAAGCACCTTTGACATAGTACCATAATTATTCAACTTCGTCAACGGGTGTAGGCTATTTCTTTTTATAGTTTTTGTGTATATTTCGACTGCTCTCTTTTATTCATTTTATACAGACTGCCTATACTTCTTTTACAAAACAATAATGATTTTCCTTTGAAAGTGATGCATCATATCTAAAACCATCTAAATCAAAATTTTGTATTTCAGCTTTTTCTTGAACACGTTGACTCATCATCCACGCTGCCATTTTTCCTCTTGCTTTCTTCGAAATAGTAGAATGTTGTTTTAATACCCCTTCTTTTTTCTCAAAGAATTCAATATCTACCCAATCATATTGTTTTTTATTAAATAACGAAGAAAACTCACTACTTGCTAAGTTGATGATGCACTCTCCTTCTTCAAACGAAGTTACAATTCTTTCTTTCCAATATTTTTTTAGCGTTTCTCCTTCTACTTTCAAACTCATCGTTAAATCTAGACGATATGCCTTCACATATTCTTTTGGACTAATTGCACCATATAACGCTGAAAGAATTCGAATATGTTTCGCTGCATAATCTTGATGCTCTTTCCAATCGGCTACTTGTTTAAAACTGCGAAATGCTAATCCTTGATACAAATCCATCGCATAGTAAGTTATACTTTCTCGAAAGTTTTGGATTTTCAACCAATTTTCTTCTAATAAACTATCACTAACTTTCAGTAATTTCTTCAGTTCTTCCTTCGTATAGCTTTCTAATAAAGATACAATTTTCTGACTGTCCTCCGTTAGCACCCAATCTTTTGACAAAGGTGAATCTGTCGCCATTTCTTTTGCAGGTGACATAATTATTTTCATTAAATCATCCTTTCCTAGTTTTCTGGTTCTATTTTAACCTAAAAAAGGAGCAAGAAACAACTCTCGTAATTTCTTACTCCTTCATTCTTCGTTCTATTAGTTTAATTTCCAAATATCACGGTTGTAGTCTTCAATTGTACGGTCACTTGAGAAGAAACCTGCCATTGCAATGTTTGTAATTACTTTTGCAATCCAATTTTCACGATCGTGATAATCTACTAACATACGTTCTTTTGTTTGGATATAGTCTTCTAAGTCTAATAAAGTCATGAACCAGTCTTTATTGATTAGTTCATTGAATAATCTTTCTAAACGTTCTCTATTTCCTAATGAAACTAGAGAATCACTTACGATAAAGTCTACTAATGGACGAATCGCTTCTCTTTCATAATATGAGTATGAATGGTAATCACTATTTTCATAATGTTTAATAACAGTGTCGCTATCTTCACCAAAGACATAAATGTTTTCATCCCCTACTAATTCGTGGATTTCCACATTCGCTCCGTCTAATGTTCCTAATGTTAACGCACCATTTAACATGAATTTCATATTACCTGTTCCACTTGCTTCTTTTGAAGCTAATGAAATTTGTTCAGAAATATCTGCTGCAGGAATTAAGTGAGTTGCCGCAGTAACATTATAGTTTTCTACCATTACAACTTGTAAGTGTGGACTTACTTCTGGGTCATTCGCAATTAATTCAGATAAACATAAAATTAAATGAATAATGTCTTGTGCAATCACATATGCAGGAGCAGCTTTACCTCCAAAGATAATTGTAATTGGTTTTGCAGGAATGTTACCATTTTTAATATCTAAATATTTGTAAATAACATATAATGCATTCATTTGTTGACGTTTGTATTCATGCATACGTTTAATTTGAACGTCAAAAATTGAATCTTCTTTAACCGTTACACCTTGGTGTTCTTGTAAGAAGTGTTTCAAACGTAATTTATTGTTACGTTTAATACCTTTTAATGTTTCTTGGAATTCTAAATCATGTGTATGAGCTTTTAACGCTTCTAATTTCGTTGCATCATGACGGTATTCTTTTCCAATTGTACGATCTAATAATTTAGCTAATTCTGGGTTTGCATGCATTAACCAACGACGGAATGTAATCCCGTTTGTTTTGTTGTTAAATTTCTCTGGATAAATTTCATAGAAATTCTTCAATTCGCTTTGTTTTAAAATTTCTGTATGCAACGCAGCTACACCATTAACGCTATATCCATAGTGAATATCCATATTCGCCATATGAACACGATTATGTTCATCGATAATCGCTACACTAGTATCATCAAATTGATTTCTTACGCGAGCATCTAATTCTTTAATAATTGGCACTAAGTGTGGCACTACTTGTTCTAAGTAATGTAAAGGCCATTTTTCTAAAGCTTCTGCTAAAATTGTGTGGTTTGTATAAGCTGTCATTGAACGAACAATTTCAACTGCTTCATCAAATTCAATTCCACGTTCGCCTAATAAACGAATTAATTCAGGAATAACCATTGATGGGTGAGTATCATTAATTTGAACAGTAGCGTATTCTGCTAAGTCGTGTAAGTTACTACCTTTAGCAACTGCTTCATCTAATAATAATTGAGCTCCATTACTTACCATGAAGTATTGTTGGTAAATACGTAATAATTCACCTTGCTCATCACTATCATCTGGGTATAAGAATAATGTTAAGTTTTCTGCAATTTTTGTTTTGTCAAATGCGATTGAGTCATCATGAACTAATGATTCATCAATTGTATCTACATCAAATAAATGTAATTGGTTTTTATGAGATTGTTCATACCCTAAAACATCAATATTGAACATTTTTGATTTCAATGTAAAGTTTGCAAATGGCACTTCATATGAAACATCAGTTGGAACTAACCAGCTATATGGAGTTAACCATTGATTTGGTACTGCGTTTTGTTGATTATCTTTGAATTTTTGTTCAAATAAACCAAAGTGATAATTTAATCCAACCCCATCCCCTGGTAAACCAAGAGTTGCAATAGAATCTAAGAAGCAAGCTGCTAAACGACCTAATCCACCGTTTCCTAATGATGGTTCTAATTCAATTTCTTCGATTTCTGCTAAAGTATGACCTTCAGCTTCTAATTCTTCTTTTACTTCGTCATAAATTCCTAAATTGATTAAATTATTTGATAGTAATTTACCAATTAAAAATTCTGCAGAAATGTAATATACTTTTTTCTTTCCTTCATTTAATGATAATGCTGCACTTTTTTCTTTTGTATAATGTAATAAAGCTACATATACTTCTTCTTTCGAACATTCTCCTAATGATTTATGATAATTACTTTCTACATATTGTTTTAATGTTTGCATTTTTATCTCCTTCTATTTGTTAACCCTACAACTGTTCGTTTGAACGATCATATAACTCTGTAATTTCTAATAGGAAGCTTTCTACCTCTGGTGTAATATCTCCCTCTTGCATTCTCCACACCCAGTTTCCACCAAGAGTGCTTGGAATATTCATACGAGCTGTTGTATCTAATTGTAATAAATCTTGCATTGTGGCAATAGTCATTTTACTTACAGAACCATATAAACTTCTTAGCATTGCATAGCTAATTGGTTCATCAGTGCGATTTAAATAACGATTACAGAAATTACGTTCTTCCTCTGAAGCAGACTCATACCAGCCTAATACAGTATCATTATCATGAGTTCCTGTGTAAGAAACTGAATTCACTGGATAATAATGTGGTAAGTCTGTACTGCTTGTTTGAGCTCCCATAAAGCCAAATTCCAAAATTTTCATTCCAGGGAATCCTGTAGCTTCACGTAATTCGATTACAGCCTCATCCATAAATCCTAAGTCTTCCGCAATAATTGGTAAATCGCCAAGTTCATTTTTCACCGCTTCAAATAAGTCAAAACCTGGACCTTTTACCCATTCACCACCAGTAGCATCTGTTGCGCCTGCTGGAATTTCCCAATATGCTGCAAAACCACGGAAATGGTCAATTCTGACAACATCAAACAATTCAAAGCTTGCTTTCAATCGTTTAATCCACCAAGTAAAACCATCTAATTTCATCGCTCTCCAATTGTAAATTGGATTTCCCCATAATTGTCCTAATGGTGAGAATCCATCTGGTGGACATCCTGCTACACAAGCCGCATTGCCTACTTCATCTGTTTTGAAGTAATGTGGTGTTGCCCACATTTCAACGCTGTCTTCTGCAACATAAATTGGCATATCTCCAATAATTTGAATATAATGTTCATTCGCATATTGTTTCAATGCTTTCCATTGTTTATCAAATAAATATTGAGTCACACGGTGATACTCTAATTTATCTGCTAATTTTTCACGATAAGCAGCTAACGCTTCTGGATGACGACGTTTAATGTCTTCGTCAGTCCATTTTGTCCAACTCTTCATGTCAAAGCTTTCTTTAATCGCCATATATTCTGCAAATGGTTCTAACCAGTCTGCTTTTTCTTCCACAAAACGATGGTAATCTGACAAATCTTCTTTTTCTAAGAAACGTTGAACCACTTTTTCTAAAACAGGTCTTCTTCTTTCATAAATTAACGCATAATCAACAGTTGTTACATCATCTCCCCAATTACCCGTTAATTCTTCATTCGTCAATAATCCCTCTTGAACAAATTGATCAAAATCTAAGAAATGTGTATTCCCAGCAAATGCTGAAAATGATTGGTATGGAGAATCTCCATAACTCGTTGTTCCTAATGGTAAGATTTGCCAATAAGTTTGTTTACTACGTACTAGAAAATCAACAAAATCGTAAGCAGATTTCCCAAATGAACCAATTCCATATTTCCCTGGTAAAGATGAAATATGCATTAACACACCAGATTGTCTTTCTGTCATAAGTATTACTCCTCTTTTCTTTATCAATTTTTAGATACGTAGTTTTTTAAATTACGCAACCGTTTGCCTTAATACTATTAGAAAAAAAATAAAAATGCAAGTATTAATTTTAAAAAAATAAAAGTATTATTTACTTAAAAAGCCTAAATCCGATTATTTTTTACCTATTTATATAGTATTGGTATATAAAGCTATTATTATACTAAAATTGTAAACGCTAAATTTTTTTTATTTTTTTGCAAAAAAAGGCTTGCAAACGATTTCTGAAAGGGGTATACTAAAACCAGTTAAGAAATCGTTTGCGTTAACTGAATATATCTCAAGGGAGGAAAAAACAATGGCAAACACATGGCTTAAAAAATCATTCGTTGTCGGCTTAGCTGGTTTAGCATTAGCAGCTTGCGGCAGCAAATCATCAGACTCTTCAAAAGGAGGATCTTCTGAAAGTAAGAAAGAATTCACTTTATATAGTAACAAGAGTGAAATTCAAGATGCTTTAACAGCATACGCTAAAGAATGGGGCGACAAAAACGGAGTTACAGTAAACATTAAAACATGTTCTGGTTCATGTAAAATTTCAGATCAATTAAAAACTGAATTTACTGCTGGGACTGCTCCAGACGTATTCGTAATTGAAGGTCAAGCTGGATACGACTTATGGAAAGACAACCTACAACCACTTAAAGGTGACTGGATTGACAAAACAGAATTCGAATTCAAACAAGGAAACGATGTTTACGGATTCCCAGTAGCTGTTGAAGGTTACGGTTTAGCTTACAATAAAGAAGTATTATCTAAAGCTGGTATTGACCCTGCTTCATTAACTTCATTTGATGCAGTTCAAAAAGCAATGGATACATTAGAAAGCAAAAAAGATGAATTAGGTTTATCTACAGTAGTAGCAACTGCTACTAAAGAAGGTGAAACTTGGATCATGGGTATCCACGACTTCGCTGCTTACTTAAGTTCTGGTTTACCAAACGGAGACCGTACAGTTACTCAACAAGTAGTTAAAGGTGAAACTGACAAAGCTCGTTTATCTAACTATGCTGACTGGGTTGAATTATTATTCAAACATACTGAGAAAAAATTATTAACTGTTGGTACTCAAGAAGATATGGACTCTGCATTTGCTAGTGGTAAAGCAGCATTCTTACACCAAGGTAACTGGAAAGATCCTAACTTAAAACAATTAAACGCTAAATTCGAAATGGGATTCATTCCTTATCAAACTTTAGGAAAAGACAAAAATGCTGATGGATTATTCATCGGTGCTCCATCTTACTATGTAGTTAATAAAGACACTAAAGCTTTAGATTCAATCAACAAATTCTTCTCTGACTTAGTTGATACTAAAGAAGGTCAAGACTACACAGTAAACAAAGCTAACATGATTTCAGCATTCTCTACATCTAAAGAAATGCCAAGCGCTCCATTATCTAAATTCTTAGCTGAATGGGTTGCTGCTAAAAAACCTGTTTACTCATTCGATAACCCATACTTCATGCCTGACAACTTCTTAATGGGTAAATTAGGACCAATCTTTGGACAATACGCTCAAGGTTCAATCGACAAAGCTAAATTCCAAGAATTGATCACAAATCAAATCAAAGAAGTACCAAGCTTACTTCAAAAATAACAATTAAGTATGTAACACAGGCCCACAACTACTTACAACGGTCGTTGTGGGTTTGCTGTTATTAATACCTCAGCAATACATAAAAGGAGGAACCCTAACATGTCTAAGAATAAAAAAGCTCTTAGTCGTGACGATCGCGCAAGACGTACGTTTTACTGGCTTGTGCTACCGGCATTTATCATTTTTGCACTCGTAATTATTGTACCTTTCTTCTTAGGTTTCTATTATTCCCTAACAGACTGGAAGAGTGTTACTCAAACTAAAATTAACTTTGTTGGATTAAAAAACTTTACAGACAGCTTTGCTGATACTCGTTTCCAATATTCATTAATGATTACTGTTATTTTCGCATTATTTAACGTAGTCGTTGTAAACTTCGTATCATTTGGTTTAGCTTTACTAGTGTCTAGTAAAATTAAATTAAGTCAAATCTTCCGTGCAGGTTTCTTTATTCCTAACCTTATCGGGGGACTTGTATTAGGGTATATCTGGCAATTCATTTATAACTCAGTATTCCCTGCTTTAGGTTCAGCTATTGGTAGTCAATTCTTAGTAGAAAATCTATTTTTAGGTGACGTTAAATTAGCTGTACTTGCTTTAATTATCACTAACACATGGCAATATGCTGGTTATATTATGATGATTTACTTTGCTGCATTACAAAATGTACCTTCAAGTTTAGTAGAATCTGCTTCTCTTGATGGAGCTAATGCTTTCCAAAGATTAAAACATATTATTATTCCAATGGTAATGCCTGCATTTACGGTATCACTATTCTTAACAATTACAAACTCATTTAAAATTTTCGATGTAAACTTCTCACTTACTGGTGGTGGACCATCTCTATTATGGCATGATAAAGCTATCCAAAGTACAGAGTTTATTACAATGAACATTTATAACACTGCTTCAGGAGATAACTTAATGGCACAAGGTCAAGCTCGTGCAGTTATTTTATTCTTCATCTTAGTAGTGATTAGTATTGTTCAAACAACAATCACTAAACGGAAGGAGATTGACTTATAATGAAAAACCAAAAAATCGGCTTATTACTTTTAGAAATTTTTGGAGCTGTTTTATTCTTATTATTCTTAAGCCCAATCTTTTTATTAGTGATTAACTCAGCTAAAAGTTCTGCTGAAATCTTAGCTAGTCCATTATCATGGCCTGCAAGTTTCGGTCAACTTTGGACAAATGCGGTAACAATTTGGAACAATCCTTCCATTAAATACCCATCATCATTTTTTGCTTCAACAATTATTACAGTCATTTCATTAGTAACGATTACTCTATTCTCAGCATTAGCTGCTTGGGGATTAGTTCGTTATCGTTCTAAATTATCAACTGTTGTATTCTTTATCTTTGTAGCATCAATGGTAATTCCTTTCCAAGTTGTAATGTATCCATTAGTAACTTGGTTCAAAATTTTAAGTGATACAATTACAAATCCTTTATTCGGATTTAGCTTATTACGTACTTATCCTGGTATCATCTTTGCTTACACTGGATTTGGGATGTCTCTATCTGTATTCATGTTCCACGGCTTCATTAAAGGTGTTCCACTTGAAATCGAAGAAGCTGCTGAATTAGATGGATGTAATAAAATGCAAACATTCTTCTATGTTGTATTACCAATTTTAAAACCAATCTATGTAACAATTTTAATCTTAAATGGTATTTGGATTTGGAATGACTTCTTATTACCATTACTTTTATTAGGTAAAGGAAATGCAATTCAAACACTTCCAATCGCAGTATCTAACTTTGCAGGATCATTTACAAAACAATGGGATATGATTTTAACATCAACTCTATTAATTATGTTACCAGTCATCATCCTATTCTTAATTGCTCAAAAACATATCATGAAAGGTATGGTTGACGGAGCTATCAAATCTTAAGATGATTTTTACTCTGGGCTGGTTAACATTGTTTTCCTGCCCAGATTTTTTTATAACTAAAGAAAAAGGAGGATTTAAATGGCTGTCACTATCAAAGATGTTGCTCGACTGGCTGAAGTATCACCTTCAACTGTTACCCGTGTCATTCAAGATAAATCCAGTATTAGTGAAGCAACTAAAAAAAGAGTGCGCCAAGCAATGGAGACTCTTAATTACCATCCTAATTTCAATGCTCGAAGCTTGGCTAGCAATAAAACTAATGTCATCGGTGTCGTTCTACCAAGAGATACGGATGCATTTTATCAAAACTCTTTCTTCCCAGAAGTTATTCGAGGGATTTCTCAAATTGCCGCAGATCATCATTACTTGATTCAGTTATGTACAGGCAAAGACGACGAACAACGTTTAAAAATTTTAAAAGACACCATTTTAGGGAGACGTGTTGACGGGATTATATTTCTTTACGGGGAAACAGATGATCCATTAGTGGAATTAGCAATTGAACAAGAATTCCCAAGTGTCGTTATCGGAAAATCTTTATCACCTTTTATTTCATTCGTCGATAATAATAATGAAAAAGCTGGTTATGATGCAACAGAATATATGATTCAAGAAGGTTGTTCTTCTATTGCATTTATTAGCGGACGTCATCAATTATTTGTTTCTCAAGACCGTTTAATTGGTTACCAAAAAGCACTTGAACATTATGCTATTCCTATTAAAGAAGGATTAATCTCTCACGTTGGGGAATTTACGAGAGAACGTGGATATCAAACCATGAAGAGTATTATTGAGCGAGAAACAATCGATGGAGTGGTAACAACTGATGCTTTAATTACAGAAGGAGCTCTTAGATACTTAAACGAGAATCAAATTTCTATTCCAGTTCTAACATTTGATTCAAATCCACCACTACTTCCAATGACTGCATATGTTAATATTCATACATTAGAACTTGGTAGAAGCGCCTTTCAAATGTTATTAAAAGTGATTGATTCGTATAACGATAAACAAATGATGTGTTATCGTACATTCGTTGAACATTCTATCATTAGATTATAAAAAGAAAGCAAGCCACCCAAAGCTTGCTTTCTTCTTTTTCTTAAAATAATAATGAAATCAATGTTAAAATGGCTAATCCACCTTGTTTTAATAGAATCATTTTATCACTCGTTACACTAGCATATAATGCTACTAAAATGATATACGCCAATAAAAGAATAAGCCAAGTAATACTCGGCACTACAAAAATTGCAATCAAAATTAAAAATCTAATTAATATATTGATTCCTGTTTTTCTTCACCTTTTTTGTTATAGCGTCCATCTAATAAACTAATATTTAGGCTTTCCAGTACCTTCAATTTTTTCTCTGCTCACAGCAAATATTCGACTTTATGCCCTACTTTTTGAAACAAAAGCCCGTACGTTGTTCCTATGGCGAAAAGTCCTACTATGCATATTTTCAAAATTCCTTCATTCTCGCTTCTATTCTCCATCCGATAATCCAAGCAAGAACCAGAAGATAATTCTCCACAGCACCGATTAAATTTACCATTTGATGCATCTTTAGATAATGGACAAAATGATTGCCGCCAATGCCGATTCCTCCTAGGATTAGAGCAAGTAAAATGGACTTTAAATAGGTCCAATTGTAATTCCTATATGCCGTAATCAATATAACCAAAACGGCAATATTCCAAAATCCAATTTCTCTTTGCCAACCTATAGAAATGCCATATGCAGAGTTCCTTCCCATATATTCCGGAGCAAAAATCTGTAGTATTGCCGCTCCTGATATCGCTATGATAAGAAAGATAAACAATACCCGCAAAAATAGATTCATTTTTTTATGATACATTGACTGTTCCTTATTCATTCCTTTGCCCCCTCTACTAAGACCTTGCTGATAAAATACATGGTTCCTGATTTTGCCCCTAGAGACTTTTCCAGCATATCAATGTATACCTCTACATCTCTTTCACCAAAAAAACCATAATCAAACATATGTTGACTCATAACAAGGAGCATCTTCACTCGCTCTTCAATATGTGTACACAAAAATATCCCCTGTGCTATACCTTCTTTAACAATCTCTGCAAGAATTGGTACTGCCACCTCTACAATTTTCTTGCAAATTTTATCATGCATAATAATATTTTCTTTTCTTTCCAAAACATCAGTGATAACCGCTTCCTCTTTATCAGGACGAAAGGCATTCACAACCGCAACTAACTTTTCCGGTATTGAAAGATCTGCCATAAGGATCTCTTTGGCTGCAGTACTGTTCTTATTTATCATCATTTCAATAACCGCTTCCAGCGTTGCCTCTTTACTTTCAAAATAATAATAGTAAGTTCCTTTTGCTATACCGGCCTTAGCCACAATCTCATCAATACTTGTATTCTCATATCCTTTTTCTATGAACATATGATAGGCAAGATTTAGAAGTTCCTGTTTTCTTTTTTCACCTTTTTTCATTTCTGTCTCCTTTTTTTGACTAATGGTCGGTTTTATTCTAAAACGTTTCTTACTGACTGTCAAGTTTTTTCGACTATTAGTCGATAATTTAAAAGAATCCTTCTACTATTTCAAAAGAAATTAAAAAAACATCTAATTGTTAAACAACTAGATGAAGATCAAAATCTTCCTCCTTGCAGACGTTTAAATAAGGCTCCCATATTCTTGTAATAATTGCCTTTTTAAGGTTAATAAGTGTGGACATTGTAAACAATTCTACCACGTAAAGACAATGCGAAGCTGAGTAATCTTCTGCTCGTGCAGGAATTGAGCTTAATAAGGAGATTTTTTTGAAACAAATGATGTGTTATCGAACATTTGTTGAACATTCTATTATTCGATTATAAAAAGAAAGCAAGCCATTCAAAGCTTGCTTTCTTCTTTTTTCTTAAAATAATAATGTTATCAATGTTAAAATAGCTAATCCGCCTTGTTTCAAGAGAATCATTTTATCACTTGTTAAACTACCATATAATGCTACTAAAATGATATACACTAATAAAAGAATAAGCCAAGTAATACTCGGAACTACAAAAATTGCAATAAGAATTAAAACTCCAATTAATCCATTGTACACTCCTTGATTTTTAAATAATGTAGTTACTGACGGACGTCTTAATTCTTCTTCCTTCATTTTAAAAACTCTTGCGGTATTGAAAGATGTTGTCTCCATTGTTTCCAAGTAGAAAATATAAAAGAATTCCAAAGCTACTAATGTTCCTAAGATTGTTGTTAGAATTGACATAATTCATTCCTCCAAAATATATTATATAATATATTAAACATTACGATATCCATTGTCAATCATTCTGTTTTTTTGATAAAATAGTATCAATTCTAAAACTACAGGAGCTTTTTTATGGAAACTGATACCCCTGAGAGATTATGCTATTTTATTTATTCAACTTAAAAACTCGTAAATAAATACATTACCCCCGTATCATTTAACATACATTCAATTTATTATTTTAGAAATTTTGTGGAAAAATAAAAAACTGATTATTCATGGACATCCTACTACTATTAAGCGCCAACGGAAAGAGATTGCATCATCAATTAGAACAACATTTATAATTTTATTTCTCTAACGAGGAAGGCTTTGATTTCGAAAAAGCAAAAGAAATTTTAGCATTAAACAATCAATTAAAAGAAACTATAGAAAATTTTATTACAAATAAGGAGGAAGACGATAAACTTTATTATGTTAAAAAAAACTGCTGTTAATTTATTAGATGGACCTATTTTACGTTCTATTATTGCCTTTGCAATTCCCATCTTAATTTCAAATCTTTTTCAACAATTGTATAATACTGCAGATATTATGATTGTCGGTCGTTATTTAGGGCCCAATGCTCTTGCGGGTGTTGGTGCGACTGCTGCCATTTTCGAACTTGTTATAGGTTTTGCTCTTGGTGTTGGAAATGGCATGGGTGTTGTCATCGCTCGTTGTTTTGGTGCACAAGATATGACACAATTAAAACGTGCGGTTGCTTCAACCTTAATCATTGGATTAGGACTGAGCTTCTTAGTTTCAACAATCGGTCACTTTGGAATGTATCCTTTATTACAATTTCTAGGGACACCTTCTGAAATCATTGATTTATCTTACCAGTATATTCATATGATTGTTTTATGTGTTGGAGTTACATTCGCTTATAATCTCTGTGCTGGGTTACTTCGTGCCGTTGGGGATAGTCAGGCTGCATTATATTTTTTAATATTTTCTGCTATTGTAAATATTGTGTTAGACATCTTCTTTATTACTCAATTACACTTAGGTGTGCAATCAGCAGGTTTGGCTACCATTATTTCTCAAGGACTTTCTGCTATTCTTTGTTTCTTTTATATTCGAAAAAGAGCAAATTTCTTATTGCCACAGCGAAAACATTTTACTTGGGATAAAGAATTATATCTTGATTTATTAGGACAAGGTCTGGCAATGGGACTAATGACTTCGATTGTTTCTATCGGAACGGTCACATTACAAACTTCGATTAATGCACTTGGAGCAACGATTATTAGTGCTCAAACTTCTGCTAGAAGAATTATGTCATTTTCAATGCTACCTGTTTCAGCGATTGCATCATCCTTAACGACCTTTACTTCTCAAAACTTAGGAGCAAATCGTCCTCACAGAATTCAACGTGGCATTTATTTAGGAAGTATGGTTGCGATTATATGGACAATTTTTGTTGCGATTACATTGTTTTTTGCAAGTCCTGCATTAAATGAACTAATTTCTGGTTCAACTGATCCAGAGTTAATTTCTAATGCGTCACTCTATAATCGAATTAGTGCTACTTTCTATCCAGTACTAGCCGTTTTACTAGTGTTACGTAATAGTTTACAAGGATTAGGACAAAAAGTTACCCCGTTAATTTCAAGTTTCATTGAATTATTTGGAAAAATATTATTTGTTCTATTCATTATTCCATCAACGGGATATATGGGAGTCATATTCTGTGAACCACTTATTTGGGTTCCAATGACGATTCAATTGTATTATTCCTACAAACATCAACCGATTATTCAATCATTAAAAAACGCATCTCATTCATAGAAGAGATGCGTTTTTATATGGTTATTTATCCGGAATTACTTTAAACAAATAATACGTAATAAATACCGTTAATAAAGCTAGACCGATTTTTACATAAATAATTGGGGCAAAATAAATAGAAATCCCCATTAAAATGTAAATATAAATAATAATTTTCTTTTTACGAGATCGTGCAATGGATTTTGTTTCTAAATAATCCGATACATAAATTCGGTATAATTTTGTATTCGCAAACCATTCCTCAAATCTTTTAGAACTTTTTGAAAAACAAAATACTGTTAATAATAAAAATGGTGTCGTTGGTAAAACAGGAAGTACAATTCCTATAATTCCTAACGCTAATGAAATCCATGCTACAACAAAATAAAATCCTCTCATATTTCCTCCTTAATTCATTCGTTCTAATACAGCCACTGTTTCCACATGTTCAGCATTGTCCAAACTTACATATACCCAACATGTTCAAATATTTTAGCCTTGTCATGCACATAAATATACTTTTATAATTAACTCTTACTTTTTTATTTAAAATAATGTAATTTTTTTCTTCCATTAATTCCTCTTAAATCAGTGGCAAGTTTTGTACCTAATATTTCATATACTCTAATGTTGTTTTTCTGATTTGTTCAATATATCTACCTTCCATCCACCGATAGTACCTTTGTCTCCAGCTTTAAAAGTATGATATAAAATACGCATTTTTATCTGCCATTGCGCTTTATAATCAAATAAACTCACAATAAAATCTCTTGAATCCACTATCGGTTCACTCTGACTTAAATTATAATATAACTATCGTTTTACGAGTTTATAGAATTCAGCTCTCCTTTTCTCCACCTGTTTTTCTTTCCCTTTATATATAGCACCTCTATTCCAGTTGTTTTCAATTTTTACATAATCCAATTTATAAACAATTATCTCAAAAATTTTACCATCTATCTCTTGTATCAATTTCATGAATTCTAAAAAATATCTCTCATTAAAATCTAACGCTGTAACAGAATTTATTCTTTCGATAATTTGAGAGATGTTCTCCAAAAGTATTATCTTTGTTTTCTTTACATCCGTTTTATATAATTTCTTTATAGCGTATAAACTAACATCCCACCAATGTTCCGTTAACAAATCTATCTTAATTCCTTTATCAAATGCATCTATACCACATTCAGGTGCCATCATTATTAATGATGAATACATAGTTGAAATTTTATCAAGATTGTTTTCAATGAAAGTTCTTACCAATTTACGATTACCAATGTACAAAATATCACATAATTCTGTTATTTCATGGCTATAACCCCAGCTATCCTTTGCCTTTTCAGTCAATTTATTCAAATCAACAGAATTGATGATTCTTCTCGCTTTTTTTATATCATAATTACCTACAAGGTCCATAATTGGTTGTATAGTATGCCAATCTCTAGGCTGACAATTCACAATAACTTCAGAAAATTCCTTTTCCGGAATCACCGATACTATCAACTCGGCAGATTTCTTTTCCATACTTGTAGTTCTATGCCTACCCAACAAGCTAAAACCACATATATATGCCAAGAATTTAAAGTCAAATAAATAAATTGCCTGTGACATATCTTTTATAAAGTATTCTGAATATACAGGAATCAATTTTTGAACCTTAGTATGGATATACTCTGGATTAGTATGCATTACAGAACAAAGAAAGCATGTTATATCTTCAATATTTGAAATTGAAGCTGACTCACAAAATTTATCGATAGCATCCTCCAACATTTTTCCTACAAGCAAATATTCCTCTTTAGTAAGCGAGCAAGTCAACCGATTATATAAATTTCCCCAAGAATATAGTTTAGGGTTTGTTTCTATTAACATTGATTCCTGTAGACATGCCCAATTAATTCTTCTAGCAATTTTTCTATGCAGATTCATATCTACATTTCTCAAAGTATTTATCAAATTTGAATATGCATATGCCGTTTCATTATCTGAATTTTGAATCCAGTCAAGAAACAACTCATTGTATTTGTAAAAATAATATCTCCCGTTTCTTTCATATTGCAAATCAAAAACTTTTTCAATAAAATAAGCTATTTCCATCCGTTCCTGAGAAGAATTAATACAACTTATATCATCTAAAGTAGAAACTATCATTTTCTCAGTAATGAAAAATTTGCTTGCACTATAAAACAAATTATAACTACTCATGCCATTACACAACCAAACAAGCCCCAGTGGAGAAATTTCTTTTTTAATAAAACTCTCTTCAATAAAACGTAGTAAAATTTTCTTTTTATTTTCTTTACTATCTTTGAAAAATAATGCAATAATCACTTTTGCGCTTTCCATATGAACAATCCTGACATCATCTTCAGAAAGCAAAATCATTTTATTTACTAAGTAATACAAATCTTCTTTACTCCAAATTAACGAAGCATCAAACTTTTTTAATTCGTTACATACCCAACTGAAGTCAACACTGTGATCTAATCTTAATATTTGAAAAACTGCAATCGTTGCTGCCAATAGATTACGGTTATTGTATGAGCAAAATGTTTGATAACGCTCCTTCATGTTTTTCCAGCCACCTCGCAATATATAGTTAAACTGCCAAGGAGTTATTGCATCATTTGCAAGTTTCAAACGTCGTTCAATCGGCTGATCCAAAAAGTTAATTCCAACACTCTTGTCATACTTGTGTACGATTGAACTTATTTTCTCTTTTTTCTTTAAAAAATCAGTGTATATAAGCGCAACTGCTTCTTTATTAGTTAATAATATTGTATCCTGCTTAACAACTGATGAAATTGTCTTTGCTAACAAGACTTTTACATTTAATCCTGCTCGTCTCTTTAATTCATCGACTACCTTTTCCGACAATTGCTGTGCGTCATCAATTAAGTACAAAGATAATTCGCCATTATCTCTAATACCAGTTACATCAATATCTTCTATTGCCTTACATTCATAAACTTTCCAATTATTTTTGTAAAAATCATAAGCCACTTGATAAATACATATAGATTTTCCACAGCCAGTTTCACCTTCCAACACCGTGTAGTCCACAATTGATAATTGTTGTTTTATTTTCTCAACTTGTGGAAAACGAGGACAAGCTTCAACATCTGCTGGAGTTAATCGATATCCCATAATTGCATGTGACAAATCTCGTTGATAAGAAAAATCTAACTCTTTCCAAATTTCTGTATTAACTGGTTCATAAAACGTTTCTTTTGTTTTTTGTAGACCATCAATTATTCTTAATATTTCTTCTATATGTCCACGCGCTTTTTCATGATAAAAACGTAAATTAGCAGCAGTAAAAAATTGATTTGTTTTTCCGATATTGCAGGCTGGACAAGAAGGCAAATAATTTTCAATTGAATCTACAATAAAACCTTTTTCATTTAACTCGATAAGATATTCCCTTACTTCATCATCAATTTTTTCTCGCTGATTAGAAGGAATAATATGATCTATATGCATATCACGTTGCTGAATTGTTCTCCCACAATACACGCACTTTTCTTTATACGACTTAAACATAGCTGCACGTAAATACGAACTATCTTTTCTATATGGGTGAAACATTTCATCAACCTCCAATCAATAACTCTAAACAAGAAATTTCAAATCATTTTTACTTGATACAAATTTTTTAATCATATGAAAATATTTCAACGCTACCTTTATCACCTTTTCTTTGTCGAATACTATTACCCATTTTATAATCACTTTATACAGATATATTTCTTATCTAACTTATCTATAAATCCCATCTCTTTTTCTTCTTCAAAACTTAGAGCAGTTATATCTGCAGGATAAAACGTTTTTTGCTCTATGAATTCTATAATTTCATTTACACTTTTTTGAATATCATAAGAGAAGGTTGAATATAATAACAAAACATCAATATCTTCTGAATATTTATCTGGTTTCAATATGGAACCAAAAATATAAGACTTGTCAAAAAAGCAAAACAAATCTATATTTTTTTTAATTAAATTAATTGCTTCTATTTTATTTAATTTCATTGATATATCCATAAAACTCATCCATTGTAAGTAATTTAACTTCAAAATTATCAGCTAAGTTTAATGCTTCTCTTGATATACAGCATGACCCATTCCAATTATGTAAATTTACAATTACATAATTAGGTTTTGGCGACATGCAAGATAAAAATGTCCTACTTAAGCAATATTCATAAACAAAAACTATGTTAATGTCATTCACTTTAATTTCTCTTAATGAATCTTGGTTAACATATGTAAAATTTATATTTCGAGATCTTAAATATTTCAAAGCAAAATTTAAACTTTCTAATCTAACACCCGTTTTTCTAAAACAACTCTTATCATAATATAGCTGCCTTACTCTAGGAGTATCATCCATAAATATTTTTTCTCTATTTTTCAGTAATATATATGGTCTATCTATCCCTAGCATAACTTCGTCTATTAAATTTTCTTTTCTCAATACTTTTATCAGTTCTTCCATCGACTCTGTGGATGGAAGAATATAATCGGTTACTGGCATGATTCCAAAAATAGAGTTAATTTCCTGTGGAAAAAGCACCTCTCTCAACTTTTCTCCATCATCTCTGGTAATTTTAAATTCATCAACATGAGTTATAAACTTTTGAATCAATTCTAAATTTGAATATTCCTTATACGAATGCTGCTGAAATAAAGTACGATTATTTTCAAATAATAATTTTAGCTTTTCATTGTTTGATAATATTTGAGGCTCAAATTTATCCCATAAAAACTTATTACCACTCAGGTAGTAACTTTTATATATGCTATAGTTCTCACTCAAAAGAGGAACAACTTTTTCTTTAAGTTGATCAAAAGAGCTCAGTTCTACAGAAAAAAAATTTTCTAATTCATTTCTTCTAATCTCTTTCCATTGCTTAACAATGTTTTCATCTATAAAACCAGTTTTATCAAATATCTTATGACAATTAGGGCATAAGACTATCAAGTTTTCATATGAATTATCTTCTGTTTCACAATATGCACCGATATGTGCTTTTTCCATGATATCACTATTCTTTATAAATAATTCTGCTCGACAATCTGGATTCATACATCTTCCCATAGATTCTGCCCATAATCTACGTTTTACATTTTCAACAATTGCTTTTCTATTCATTTTCTAACCTCAGTTTATTTATATGGAAATTTGTCGCCAAAATTTATTTAATCATATGAAAATACTTCAATGCATCCAAAATAGCTTTTTCTTTTTCAATTGGGCACTGTAGAACTTTCTGATTCTCGTTCTTTGAAATATTATAGTGTTCCCTAACTTCTAAACCATGCTTTTTCTTAGCTTGTGCAATATACAAAGTAGATACTTTAAACCCAAACTTTTCCAAAACATAGTTTTGAATTTGTTTATAGGTTGCTTTACTCTCGGCACTTGTTAATTCCATATCATCTATCGGAAGTTCTACACTAATATATTTCTTTGAATCTAGTTTGGAAAGCAACACAATTGTCTCAATCGCTGTCGTCATTGGGAACATATCCACTGGTTGAGCATATTGCGCCTGATACCCTTCTTCTTGAAATAATGCTAAATCCCGTGCTAATGTCGCAGGATTACAGCTCACATAAACAATTTTTCTAGCTTTTGTTTGAACAGCTGCATCAATAAAAGCTCCATCTAATCCTTTTCTTGGCGGATCGACTACAATCACATCTGGTTGCAATCCTAAATCTACCCATGTTGGCATAACTTTTTCAGCTGCCCCCACTTCAAATATTACATTGTCAATCTGATTATTTTTTGCATTTTCTTTCGCCATTTGAATAGCATCCGGTACAATTTCCATGGCATAAACTTTTTTAGCACGTTTGGCAAAAGCTAAACTCATTGTTCCGATTCCACAGTAAGCATCGACTACTGTTTCATCTCCAGTTAATCCAGCAGCTTGAATCGCTTCATGATACAATACTTCTGTTTGAATCGTATTGACTTGAAAAAATGAACGTGAACTAATCGTAAAGATAAATTCCATTAATTTTTCTTGAAAAGCATCTTCTCCAAATAATACTTTCTTTTGAGAACCCATAATGACATTCGATTGATGGGGTTGAATATTTTGGACAATCGACACCACTTCTGGTAATTGCTGGGTAATTTGCTCTACAACTGCCTCTTTTTGAACAAACTTCTCTGTACGAGTGACTAAAATAATCATCACTTGAGAAGTACGCAATCCTCTACGTACAATAATATGACGTAAATCACCAGTATGTTTCTCTTCATCATAAGCTTCAATTGCATATTTTCGTAAAATATCTCTGACTACTAAAATAATACGATCAATTTCTGGATCTTGAATGTGAAAATCTTCCATTGGAACTAAGTCGTGTGAGTTTTTCTTGAAAAATCCTGTCGTTAATAAGCCATCTACCATTCTGACAGGGATTTGCGCTTTATTCCGATATCCAAATGGATGTTCCATTCCAATTGTTGGACGAACTTCTAACTCTGGCATTTTCGCAATTGTATTCATGACATGTTTCACTTGTTTTTGTTTAAACGCTAATTGAGCTTTATATTTCATATGTTGTAAAGGCATTGTTCCGACTCGAGTTCCATTTGGATCAACTAATGGAATACGGTCAGGACTCGTAGATAGCCATTCTACAACTTTGGCATAGCCAAATTTTTTCCCAATTTTTAAAACATGCGCTACTACTTTTTCTCCTGGCAAAGCATTTTCAATAAAAAGAGGAAATCCATCGACTTTCGCAACGCCCATTCCTTCATACGTTAAATCATCAATTTGTACTTCTATTCGATCATTTTTTTTCATCTCTATCCTCACTCACTACTATTTGTCTGACTTATTATAGCTTATTTTTGGATAATTTTATAGTCAAGTGAGAAATTCAAATAAAAAAATAGACTTTCCACTGCCGTCCTTTATACTACAGTGCAAAAGTCTATTCCGTATACTATACCGCTTTTCTTGTTAGTTTTGCTAAAAAGATTTCTTTTCGTGTTGGATTTAATACAATTAAGTTTACTAAGAATAACCCTACTAACCAAGCTAATGCTACACCAATTGTTTCAAAACTTAACTCAAAACTTTCTTTTGTAAAGAAGTCTACGTAAACACCCATAAATGTATAATGAGCAATTTTTGAAGCAGTCTCATTTAATCCAGAGAATAATGGTAAGAATGAAATTGCCATCATAGGAACTAAACCATTCACTTGCGCTTGAGATTGAGTATTAGAGAGTGAAGCAATTAATAAGTTTAATAAAACAATACATAGTCCCACAACAATCGCTACTACAAAATATTCTCCCGAATGTTTTCCAAAGTCTGCATTTACAATCATTGGGAAACTTACAATTGTTACAAGCCCAACAACGACTGGGTAAAATAGTGCAGATAATAAATATTCTCCATTTCTAACACCGCTAAGTAATAAAGATTTCAAGTTTTTCTTTTCCTTATCTTCTGCAATTGTTAAAGAAGTTAAACTTCCTAGTGAAACTGAAAATGCTAATGATAAACACATGAATACCATGTACGAAGAATGTAGCCCATCCTCATTCATAAATTGGTTATATAACACTAACAATCCATACGGTAATAAAATAGTTGCTAATAAAACGCTGTTACTTAATAATACTTGTGTGCGTAGCCAAATTAAGGCAGTTAATCGTTTAATCATTTAATTTCTCTCCTGTCAATTGAATAAATATTTCTTCTAACGTTGGTTCACATGAGTGAATCGCAACAACTTGTACTAAATCTGTTCGTCCTAATTCTTCAAATGTAATTTCTGTTTGTGTTTCATCTACGAATGTTAATTGAACTTTTTTCTCGTGATTATATTTTTGGATAATCGAAGAAGGTGTGCCATATTCAATTAAATGTCCTCGATTCAACAAACTTAAACGGTCACATAATAATGTTGCTTCGTTCATATCGTGTGTTGTTAAGAAAATCGTAGTTCCTGCTTCTTTCAGATCTAATAATAATTCATGGATTTTCTTAGAAGTAGTTGGATCTAATCCGCTTGTTGGCTCATCTAAAAATAATACTTGTGGTTTATTAATTAAAGCTCTTGCTAGAAACATTCTTTGTTTCATTCCTGTCGATAATTTCTCAGCTGCTAAATTTTTACTATCGTATAAATCGACTTGTTTTAACACTTCGTCTACACGTGAATTTGGTTTCCCATATAATTTCGCATAAGCTTGTAAATTTTTATATAGGCTTAGTTTTTCATAAAATCCACTCGTATCACTCACTAATCCAATTTGTTCTAAATCTGCTGGAGTTAGCTTCTCAGATACTTTTCCTAACAATTCTGTTTGCCCGCTATCAGCATTTAATTGCCCTGTTAAAATTTTAATCATTGTTGTTTTCCCTGAACCAGATGGTCCTAAGAATCCGAAAATTTCTCCTTTATTTACTTCAAACGAAATCTCTTCTAAAGCTACTTTTTGTCCAAATTTTTTTGTTACATTTTTTACTACAATCATGTTTATCCCCTCTTTACTGTTTTCCTAACTGATGAATTCATTATAAAAAATTTCTCTTTGTTGCAGTAGTGTCTTGAGTCACTATGTACCATGACTTTCGTCACGATTCTTCATGACTTTTAGCATCTTATAATGGCTGTAATCCTAATAAAGCTACAATGATACAAATGATAAAGAAAACTCCCCCTAACACGCTTGAGAATGCTACTTTGTATGTTCCTTTTGCCGTACGATTTTCTTGTACATATTGAACAATTTCCTTACGATACATTCCTAATAAAATTACAGAAGCAACTGCTGCAATAGACATAATCGTTAAACTAATCGTTTCTGCTTGTGCTTCTCCAACCATACTAGTCATAAAAGTTCCTAAAATAAGATTGAAACCAAAGTTATTTAAAATATGGAAGAAAACAGCCCATCCAAAACTATATTCAATTGCGATATACGCTAATATAATTCCTACTAAGAAAGCGAACACTCCTTGAACAAAATTCATATGGAAAAATCCAAATACAATTGCTGAAAAAATAATACTGAACACTTTGCCATATTTTTGTAATCGATAAGCAATTCCACCACGCATCACTAATTCTTCAACTAGCGGTCCCATAAATGCTGCATATAAGAAATACATACTTGAATGATGTCCAACAGTTGCTAATTCAACTTCTTTTTTAGCACTGAAACCAATCACATTCAAAGCTACTTCAAAAACATTCGCTACTTGATTAAAGACAAATTGGCATCCTAATAATAAAATAATAATAATAGCCACTTGTTTAAGGCTCAATGTTTGACGATGAGTTTTAACAGTTGGTAGAAATGCAATCTTTTGCTTTTTATAAAATACTAAAATTGCAATTGCTGAACCGAAAATATTTCCTGCATCTGTAATATTTCGAACTAGCTCTTCCGTTACAAAGTCTAATGGAAGAATCCTTAATACTTCCGCTACAATCGAAAAACCTATCACAATTCCCATAAAAATTCCTAAATATACTAACAATTGTTTAAAGATTTGTTTGATGCTCTCCTTTACCTCTTGTTTCTGACTGATCAATTTCTCTTCTACTTGTAATTTATATTCATTTGTCATTTAATATTCCTCATTTCTTATCTCTCTTACTGATGAATTCATTATAGAAAAATTCTGTTTTTCTCAGTAGTGCCTAGAGTCACTACCTACCATGACTTTCGTCACGACTTCTCATGCAAATCGTCACATAAAAAAAGCATACCGAAATCGGTATGCCTTTCTTTTCATTTAGGGCTGCTGCCGTCCTTTATACTACAGTGTAAAAGTCTATTCCGTATACTATACCGCTTTTCTTGTTAGTTTTGCTAAAAACATTTCTTTTCGTGTTGGATTTAATACAATTAAGTTTACTAAGAATAACCCTAATAACCAAGCTAACGGTACGCCAACCGTTTCAAAACTTAACTCAAAACTCTCTTTTGTAAAGAAGTCTACATAAACTCCCATAAATGTATAGTGAGCAATTTTTGAAATATTCTCATTTAACCCAGAGAACAATGGTAAGAATGAAATAGCCATCATCGGTACTAAACCATTCACTTGTGCTTGTGATTGAGTATTAGAAAGAGAGGCAATCAATAAGTTTAATAAAACAATACATAGTCCTACAACAATCGCTACTACATAATATTCACCTGAATGTTTTCCAAAGTCTGCATCTACGATCATTGGGAAACTTACAATTGTTACAAGCCCAACAACGACTGGATAAAATAGTGCAGATAATAAATATTCTCCATTTCTAACACCACTGAGTAATAAAGATTTCAAGTTTTTCTTTTCTTTATCTTCTGCAATGGTTAAAGAAGTTAAACTTCCTAGTGAAACTGAGAATGCTAATGATAAACACATGAATACCATGTACGAAGAATGTAGTCCATCTGCATTCATAAATTGGTTATATAACACTAACAATCCATAAGGTAATAAAATCGTTACTAATAAAGTGGTGTTACTTAATAATACTTGTGTGCGTAGCCAAATTAAGGCAGTTAATCGTTTAATCATTTAATTTCTCTCCTGTCAATTGAATAAATATTTCTTCTAAAGTTGGTTCACATGAGTGAATCGCTACAACTTGTGTTAAATCTGTTTGTCCTAATTCTTCAAAAGTAATTTGTATTTTTGTTTCATCTGCGAATGTTAATTGAACTTTTTTCTCGTGATTATATTTTTGAATAATCGAAGAAGGTGTTCCGTATTCAATTAAATGTCCTCGATTCAGTAAACTTAGACGATCACATAATAATGTTGCTTCGTTCATATCGTGTGTTGTTAAGAAAATCGTTGTTCCTGCTTCTTTCAGTTCTAATAATAATTCATGGATTTTCTTAGAAGTCGTTGGATCTAATCCGCTAGTTGGCTCATCTAAAAATAATACTTGTGGCTTATTAATTAATGCTCTTGCTAGAAACATTCTTTGTTTCATTCCTGTTGATAATTTCTCTGCTGCTAATTTTTTACTATCATATAAATCAACTTGTTTTAAGACTTCATCTACTCGTGAATTTGGTTTTCCATATAATTTTGCATAAGCTTGTAAATTTTTATAAAGGCTTAGTTTTTCATAAAATCCACTCGTATCACTTACTAATCCGATTTGTTCTAAATCTGCTGGCGTTAATTTCTCAGATACTTTTCCTAACAATTCTGTTTGTCCGCTATCGGCATTTAATTGTCCCGTTAAAATTTTAATCATTGTTGTTTTACCTGAACCAGATGGCCCTAGAAATCCGAAAATCTCTCCTTTATTCACTTCAAAAGAAATCTCTTCTAAAGCTACTTTTTGACCAAATTTTTTTGTAACATTTTTTACGTTAATCATGTTTATCCCCTCTTTACTAATTTCCTAACTGATGAATTCATTATAGAAAAATTTTCTTTGTTGCAGTAGTGCCTTGAGTCACTACCTACCATGACTTTAGTCACGACTTCTCATGCCAATCGTCACGACAAAAAAGCATACCGAAATCGGTATGCCATCCCTATTATTTATCAAACTTTTTTTACCACAATATGCCTCTATACGCCATTATAACCAATACAGCATACAGTAATTCAAACCCTATGAAGAGTTTTTTCATTTTTACACACACCGCTACATATTCTCGAATAAACGCTGATGGAATATAATAACTTGCAGTAGAGCAACCTAGGCCATCACCCTGCATTCCAATTTGACGAGCATACGTACTTGTACGAAAGACATGATAGTCATTTGTTACAAATAAAAATCGAGGTTTTTCAACTAATTGCTCTCCTATCTCTTTAGAGAACAGTAGGTTTTCATAAGTTGTTGTAGATTTTTCTTCTAATAAAATAGCTTCTTTTGGTACATCTGTATTTTCAACTAAATAATTATAGATTGCTTGTGCTTCAGATATTTTTTCATCCCTACCTTGTCCACCACTGGCAATGAGTTGAATATAAGGATTTTTTGATTGATGAAATGCCTTAACAGCTTTATCAATTCTTCTTTTCAATAAAGGAGTGACCCTTTCCCCATTTAACAAACCGGCACCATGAATAATAATAAAATCATAATGCTTTTTCTTCGGCAACCATAAATAGACAAACGAGTACATCATAAATCCTACAAATGCAAAGCCAAAAATAATATAAGAATAAATGATAAACATTAATAGAATATCAATCCAAGGATTGTAAAAGAAAAATTCATTTTTTACGAGTCCCACTCGAATCCACATAAAAACAAAGAAAAATAAAATCACAATCCCCATAATTGAGGATAAAAGATTCGCTTTAGAAAAACCTTCTTTTTTCAACAAAATAAATCCATTAACGATTAAAAATACACCACTTAAAAGAATCAGAACAGGGATGAGTAAAATCCCCAATATCATCAAAAAATGAAGATTTTCATATCCAAAACTAAAAAAGAAATTTGCAATGGATAAATAAAGGAAAAATACCTCAATCACTAATAAAGCTGGATTCCATAAACTGCGATTATCCTTCCACATCGAAAAAAGTAAGGCAACTAATACGATAATCGTAACTCCATAAAAAAACATATTTATCTACTTTCTTACTCTGCTAAAATTTTTTCAAAATCAAAAACTTCACCTTTTTGTTTGTCACTTAAAATCAAAGCAATCACTATTCCTACTAAAGCTGGAACTCCCCACCCTAACGATAAAGTAGAAAACGGTAATTGATTCATCACATTAGATAATGCGGATAATTTTAAGGTATCTCCTAAAACTGTTAAAACTGAAACTAAGACTGTTAGTCCAACTGTTAACTGCATGCCAATTTTAGAAAGTGGAACAAATTTATTTAAAATAATTAATACCACCATAATAATCGTAATTGGATATAAAATTAACAGTACAGGAATCGAAAACTTAATGACAGTATTTAACCCTAAATTAGAAATTCCAAATCCAATTAAAGAGAAGACTGTTGCATATACTTTATAAGAATATTTAGGGAATAACTCTTCAAAGAACTCTCCAGTTGAAACAATTAATCCAACGGTTGTTGTAAAGCACGTTAAAATAACCATTGCGCCTAAAAATACTTGTCCAAATACTCCGAAAATATCTTTTGAAGCAGCAGCTAAAATATAAGATCCTTTGTTCACTGCTTTATCTGCCAATACATCTGCAGGTACTGTAAAATGATTTCCTAGATTTGCTAATCCTAAATATAAAATACTAAATCCTACAGCCGTTACTAAACCTACTCCAATAATTGTTTTTGTAAATTCTTCTTTTGAAGAGAAATGGAATTTTTTCAATGTATTTACTGCTACTACACAGAAAGCAACTGAAGCTAATGCATCTAATGTATTGTATCCTTCAATAAATCCAGTTCCAAACGAACCACCATTTTGATAAGCCGTTGCTGCTTGCATTGGTGCTACTCCTGCATATTTAATCGCTCCTAATAATACTAGTACTAAAATTAATCCCGCAAATAATGGCGTTAAAATTTTCCCAATACTATTTAAAATATTAGAACGGTTAATCGCAATCCAATAGGCTGCAGCAAAATATAACACTGTATAAATAAACAATGATAAAGTTCCTGAAATCCCCATTGAAGCTAACGCTGACTCGAATGGCTGAATACTAATCGAATACGAAACCGTTGCTGTTCTTGGAATCGCAAAGAATGGTCCAATTGATAAATATAAAATAGCTAAAAAAGCTACCGCAAATACCGCATGAACTTTAGTTTCTAATTCATGTTTAAAACTTCCATTACTTGTGGCACCGACAATTAATGTAATAATGGGAATCCCCACACCTGACAAAATAAATCCCGCAATTGCTGGCCCGAAATACTCACCAGAAAATAATCCTAATGAAGGAGGAAAAATTAAATTTCCTGCTCCAAAAAAGAAACCAAATAATAATAAACCTGTTAACAAGCCCTTCTTCATCTTACATTCTCCTTTTCTTTCTCATATATACGAAAGAGCACGTTGTAAAGCAACGTACTCTCCCTACAATAACTGTGTTCTCTATTGATTATGAAACAAATGAACCATTTGGCATTTCTTGAGGTGCTAATACTACTTGTAATACTCCATCTTTTTCTGCCGATAAGATCATTCCTTGACTAATTTGTCCTCTCATCTTACGTGGTTTTAAATTTGCGACAATCACTACTTTTTTACCGATAAACTCTTCTGGATTTGGATACCATTGAGCGATACCTGATAGAATTTGACGGTGTCCGCCAGCATCTCCTGCATCTAATCGGAATTGTAATAATTTATCTGCGCCTTCCACTGGTTTGCAGTCAATGACTTCTGCGACTTTTAATTCTAATTTATCAAAGTCATCATATTTAATCGATTCTTTTTCAGATGTCAATTCTACTTCTTCTGGATTCCATTCTGTTGCTACTTCTTCTTTAACAGTTCCACCCATTTTACCTTGAATATAAGCAACTTCTTCTTCCATATCTAAACGTGGGAAGATTGGTTGCCCTTTTTCAACAACTTTTGTGCCAGTTGGAATCACTCCAATTGTATGAAGTGATGGATAATCACGTAAAGCTTCGTCTTGAATTCCTAATTGTGCTAAGATTTCTCCTGGTGTTTGTGTTAAGAATGGTTGTAAAGCTACCGCAATAATACGTAAGCTTTCTGCTAAATAACTCATTGTACGAGCTAATTCTTCTTGACGCGCTTCATCTTTTACAGCTGCCCATGGAGTTGTTTCATCAATATATTTATTTGTACGAGAAACAAATTTCCAAATCGCAGATAATGCGACTGAGAATTGCATTTCTTCCATCGCAGCTTCAACTTCTTCAATCATCACTTTTGAAGCTTCTACTAACTCATGATCGAAGCTTGAAACAGGAGTTGAATAAGCTGGAATTGTTCCATCAAAATATTTATTAATCATCGCTACTGTACGGTTTAATAAGTTTCCTAAGTCATTTGCTAAGTCATAATTAATACGTTCTACAAATGATTCTGGTGTGAAAATACCGTCTGAACCAAATGGTACTTCACGTAATAAATAGTAACGTAAAGCGTCTAGACCATAACGTTCAATTAATGTATTAGGGTCAACGACATTTCCTTTAGATTTAGACATTTTACCGTCTTTCATTAATAACCAACCATGTGCAAAAATTTTCTTCGGTAATGGTAAATCTAATGCCATTAACATAATTGGCCAATAAATTGTATGGAAACGAACGATTTCTTTTCCGATAAAGTGTACATCTGCTGGCCAATAACGATTGAATAATGTCTCATCATCACTTCCATAGCCTAAAGCTGTAATATAGTTTGATAAAGCATCAATCCACACATAAATGACATGTTTTGGATCATTTGGTACTGGAATTCCCCAGTCAAATGATGTACGAGAAACGGCTAAATCTTCTAAACCTGGTTTAATGAAGTTATTAATCATTTCATTTTTACGTGATTCTGGTTGAATAAATTCTGGATGTTCTTCATAGTATTGTAATAAGCGATCTGCATATTTACTCATTCTGAAGAAATAAGATTCTTCCTTCACTAATTGGACTTCATGACCACTTGGAGCTACTCCTCCAATCATTTTTCCATCTGCATCACGATAAACTTCGACTAATTGAGATTCTGTAAAGTATTCTTCATCACTAACAGAATACCAACCTTCATATTCCCCTAAATAAATATCTCCATTATCCACTAATTTTTGGAAAATTTTCTGTACAGATTTTTTATGACGAGGTTGAGTTGTACGAATAAAATCATCATAAGAAACATCTAATTTTTTCCATAAATCTTGGATACCAAAAATAATATTATCGACAAATTCAATCTCACTCACACCTGCTTCTTGAGCTTTTTGTTGAATTTTTTGTCCATGTTCATCTGTTCCTGTTAAGAAATAAGTATCATAACCTTGTAATTTTTTATAACGAATCATCGCATCACTTGCAACAGTTGTATATGCATGTCCGATATGTAATTGTCCACTTGGGTAATAAATTGGTGTTGTTAAATAAAAAGTTTTCTTATCTTCCGCCATTTGGCAGTATCCCCCTTAAACTTATAGATAGTGTTATTTTACCATAACGATTCCTAGAATTAAACCACTAACTCTTTTATGAGCAAGTCATTATGCTACATCTTTTTTGGATGAAAAAGTCCAAAATCTTTGCCCGATATAATTCAATCCGACAAATAAAACCATTCCTACCAATAAAGCAACATTTCCTTGTATGTTCATAGTAACTCCAGAAAGTAGCCATGTAACAAGCGGCTTCGCTAATCCATAAGCAAGAACGTAGCAAATGGTAATATTCACGATAAATTTCCACACAGTATGCCAATCATGCCCTTTTTGCTGGAAAGTATATCGCTTATTCAGCAGGTAACTCACAATACTACCCACAATATAATTCATTGCACTTGAAATCCAATAACTCCAAGCTAATACATTGAAGCAAAAAAACATAATCGCTGTTCCAATAAGTGTATTGACAACCCCTACTAATATAAATTTTAAAAAAGTCGCATCAAAAAATGATGATAAAATTTTTTTCAAAATTTTTCCTCCTATAAAAAATAGGAGCGCTACGCACTCCCACTTTCTAACTTTTTATGGATGACAAAGGATTATAATTCATCCTCTTCTTCATCATAATCGCTATCTAATTCTTCATCACTAATAATAGATAAATCTTCATCTGCACTAACGTCTTCATCTAAGTCTTCGTCAGCACCTAATTCACTTAAATCTGAACGATATGCATCTAATTCTGTTTCTTCTTCATCATCTACATCATCGTCTAAGTCAATCACATCATCATCTTCTTCGTCTTCTAACAAGCCATCTTCATCTTCTGGATCATCATCATTGTAATCGATAAGATCTTCTTCAGTTCCAAAGGCATTAACTTTTTTACGTTTTTTACGACGTTTTTTCAAGTCTTCATCATCCATTGATGAAACAATTTCTTCATCGATTGAATCAATTGGATACCATGAACGCAAGCCCCAACGATTTTCTCCAAGTGAAATGAAGCTTCCATCAATATTTAAATCTGTATAAAAACGAGCCATGCGTGCTTCTAATTGCTCATCGCTTAACTCCATATATGATTGAACTTCTACTAATAATTGATTAAAGTCCATAACTTCTTGTTTTGTTTCCAAGATAGCATGTGCTACTTCAACCATTGATAATTCATTTTTGTTGATTCCATCCAGTGCTTTTAATTCCAAAGGATACACTTCCTTTCCCCATATTCCTTAACAGTATAGCACACAAAAGCTATAGAACGCTACTATTGCACAATGTTTTCTTTAAGAATTTCCATATTTACTGTAAATTCTCCTAAATTTTCTCCTAATTGAGATAATTGGTACTCAAAGGAAATTTGTTTCCAATCAGAAGAAACTTCTACACTCTTCGTTTTAATCTCAAATAAAATTTCTTGTCCTTGCGCTAATTGATAACGACCCTTTGTTTTCTTTTGATGTTGGAACAGTAATTGACTAGCTACTTCACCTTTACGGAATAATTGAACTTCTCCATTAGACACTAATAAATCCACTTTTGTCATCGTTTCTTTTTCTTGATAAGACAATGATAATTGTTCGTTTTCAACTTTCCATTCCATGAATTCAATTGGTGCTTCTAATTTTGTTTGCAGGGTTTCTCCGGCTTGAATTATTTTTGTGTAAACTCGAATCATTTTAACACCTCCAATCATTCTTTATGAAAAGAGAGAAGGAGTGAATAAGAAGTCGGAAATTCCGTTTTCTATTCACCCCCAGTGATTATTTGACTTAACGCATCGTAGAATAGGCTATTCTACTACGTTTCAGTTCTCTCAGTTATTAATATTTTGCTAATTCTTCTTGTAATAATTGGTTTACAACTCCAGGATTTGCTTTTCCTTTTGTTTGTTTCATAATTTGACCTACTAAGAATCCAACTGCACGATCTTTACCATTTTTGAAGTCTTCAATCGATTGTGCGTTATTAGCTAACACATCTTGAATAATTGGTAATAATTGTGATGGATCACTTAATTGAATCATACCATGTTTTTCAACCACTTGACGAGCAGTTCCGCCTTCTTCAGCTAATAACAAGAATACTTTCTTCGCTAATTTAGAGCTGATTGTTCCGTCTCCAATTAATTGAATCATTTCTGCTAAACTTTCTGGTGTTAATAATAAATCTTGTAATTCTAATTTTTTACTATTTAAGTGAGCAGAAATATCTCCCATCAACCAGTTAGAAGCTAATTTTGGATCACTACCTGCTGCAACTGTTGCATCAAAGAAATCTGACATTTCTTTTGATAAAGTTAAGACCATTGCATCATATTCTGGTAATCCAAACTCACGAATATAACGTTCACGACGAACGGTTGGCATTTCAGGAATTGATTGACGAACTTCTTCTACCCATTCATCTGAAATTTCTAAGTTTGGTAAATCTGGTTCTGGGAAGTAACGGTAGTCACTTGAGCCTTCTTTCACACGCATTAGAATAGTTTGACCATTTGATTCATCAAAACGTCTTGTTTCTTGACCGATAACACCACCGCTACGTAATACTTGAGCTTGACGCACTTCTTCAAAGGCTAAACCTTTACGAACATTGTTAAATGAGTTTAAGTTTTTCAACTCTGTTTTTGTACCGAATTTTTCTT
>NZ_CAUUHX010000008.1:0-46961 GCF_963545075.1 uncultured Granulicatella sp. | reverse complement strand
TCTTCCTGATTGCAAATTACTTACAAAATCAAAAAGTAGGTGAATGATACATTTTTCGGAGTTTGACACTTTATAGAAGCCAAAAGATTCTAAAACATTGCTTTAACAATGTTTTAGGAGCCTTGTTTTCGTTTAAAAAATGCCTATTTTTTCTATTGCTTAGTAAATTTGAAAATATTTTTCATATTTTTTCGTTAATAATTTCAAAATCAGTTGAGCGTTTTTTGTCGAATGCTGAAGGATACTTTAATTTATCTGGTTTATTTATATATCTACGTTGAATCATTTTACTTACGTTTGCTATGAATATGATGATAATTATAGTTAGGATTACGTTTTTTAATATTTTGATGTTTGCGGGAATAGAGTAAACGGCACACAAAAAAATAAAAAAATAAAAACAGAAAAAGTTGGAGCGCTGTAGCTTTGGTACTATAAGCCACAAGGGCTTATAGTACGGGAAAAATTGAGACCGAGGCTCAATTTTTAGCCATGAGATTCGCATAGCGAAGCTGCTGGCGTCCCTAGCTACTCAAGCGTAGACTTTTTCTGTTTTTATTTTTGTCTAATTGTCTAACTGTCTAGTAGTCTTTCAAATCTTCCACTTCAGCAATAGAGAAGTCTTTTTTCTCTAGAGCTGTAATAATTTGATTCAATGTTTCGTTTGAAACTCCTGCTGGAAGCGTAATTAACAAACGTCGAAGTGTACGATCTTTCTCTGTATCTAATGTCATAACATTGGCAATAGAAGCATATTGATTAATGATCTTAGAAATTTGAGCTAATGAACCCTTTTCACCAGCAGAAATAATCGTTAAAACATAAGAACCATTATTCACACTCCAAGACTCTTGAAGCATATTTAATAAACTACTATGCGTTAAAATACCATAAAAACGTTGCGAATCATCTAACACAGCAATATAAGGTAATTCCTTAATCGTAAAGAACACTTTGAAGAACGAACTCGTAATATTAATAAATTTCGTAGTGTTTTTAATTAAATGAGTAACCGGTAAGCTCATATCGCCTCCATTTGCTTTATGACGATAGATGTGCATTTTATAAATATTTCCACGGAAGAAAGTTTCTGTTTCATCTAAAACTGGAACGCAACGATATCCAGAGTTTTCTAAAATAACAATCGCTTCTTCAAGAGTACAAGATTCTTTAACAACCGTTAAACTCTTTTTAGGAATAACAAGTGATTTTAATAGCATAGACATGCCCCTTTCTTGAAATCAATTTTCGTGTTTTGTAAAATATAGACACGTTTTCATTATTGATAATACCACTTTTTGATTAAAAAGTAACGAGAAATTTATTAAAATAGGGGGCAAAAATCTCTATATAATGGACATATCTTGCATTTTCACACAAAAGTGAGTATGATATTTGTATATTTTTAAAAAATTAACAAAGTAAAGGGGATAACTGAATGATGACAGCAGATTCTGATGGGAGTTCGCTGGGAATCCAGATTTTAATTATTGTACTATTAACTGCCATAAATGCATTTTTCGCAGCAGCTGAGATTGCCTTTGTATCAGTCAATCAAGGAAAGATGAGTCAAAAAGCGAGCGAAGGAGATAAAAAGGCGCAACGAGTGATGCGTTTATTAGAAAATTCAGATGAATTTTTAGCAACCATTCAAGTAGCGATTACGTTAGCAGGATTCTTCTCGAGTGCTTCTGCAGCAACAAGTTTTGCTTCTCGTATTCAACCATTATTGGAGAATGTACCGGGTGCAGAAACATTAGCAATTTTGATTGTGACTATAATCTTATCTTATTTAACATTAGTGTTTGGGGAATTGTATCCAAAACAAGTTGCCTTACAATTGGCGGAACCGATTGCTTTACATACGGCAGGAATTATTTTATTTGTCAAAAAAATTTCCAAACCATTTGTTTGGATTTTAACTGTTTCAACAGGTATTTTAAAACGAATGACGCCGATTGAATTTAATAATGAACAAGAAAAATTAACACGTAGTGAAATGAAGTCTCTTCTAGCGAATAGTCGCAATGATGGTGCGATTGATAAAGAAGAATTTACCATGCTTCAAGGGGTTTTATCTCTTGATTCAAAACTAGCTAGAGAAGTGATGGTGCCAAGAACGGACACATTAATGCTTGATGTGGAAGATGATTTAGCAGAAAATATCGAAATCATTTTAAGCAGTTCTTATTCTCGTTTCCCAATTTATGAAGAAGATAAAGATAATGTCATTGGAGTTTTACATTCTAAAGACGTTTTAAGAGCAGCAAAAGAACAAGGATTTGATCAAATCCAATTAATGGATTTAGCGCATCAGCCATTATTTGTTCCTTCAACAATTTTCGTAGATGATTTATTAGTGGAATTTAGAAAAACACGTCAACATATGGCGATTTTAAAAGACGAATATGGTGGAGTCGAAGGTGTTGTGACATTAGAAGACTTAATTGAAGAAATCGTCGGAGAAATTGAAGATGAGTATGATGTGGAAGAAATGAGTTACCGTGAAATTGATGAGAAGAATTTCTTAATTGATGCGGGAATGACATTAGAAAAATTCAATCAAACGTTCCAAACAACCATTGATTCAGATGAAGTGGATACGATGGCGGGAATTATTTTAGAAGAATTAGGGTATTTCCCTGAAGATGACGAAGTAGTAGAAGTTCGTCAAGAAAATGTTCTATTAAAACCAACTTTAGTAGAAAATGGAAGAATTCGTCGTATTCATGTTCACTTACTAACTCCAGAAGAAGTAGAAGCATACGAACAAGAAGAAAACGAAGAAGAAACAGAAGAATAATAATCGTAACTATCGGGTCAATGGGCTCGGTAGTTTTTTACATTTATGGGCGCTAATCTCGCCAAATTTAGTTTTTCTACGCCAAAACGTCAAAAATGGCGTAGATTATTCTCGCCATTATTAGTTTTTCTACGCCAAATATGCTATAATGGCGTAGAAAAAAGATGGAGGGGATATTTTGAGACAATTTAATTATGTAAAACTAATGGAACTATCTTTACCTGTAAATATTTATCATCATATTGCTAAAATTCATGAATATAAAGGGAAACAAGAGCTTTATGTAGAAAATTATCCAGATGTACTGGAAAAAATGATGGATGTGGCTAAAATTCAAAGTACAAAATCTTCTAATGCTATTGAAGGGATTTATACGAATGATGCAAGACTGAAGGAATTGATGAATCAAAAGGCAGAGCCTCAAAATAGAAATGAAGAAGAAATTGCAGGATATAGGCATGTGCTTGATTTAATTCATGATAACTATGAATATATAGAATTTAGTAAAAACGATATTTTAACACTGCATAATCAGTTGTATTCTTATTCTTTCGTGAATCATAACGGGAAGTTTAAGAAAATGGATAATAGTATTATAGAAGTAGATGCTTTTGGAAATAAAAAAATTCGATTTCAACCGGTAAGTAGCTTTGAAACAGAGATGTATGTTGATGCAATGGTGAAGGCTTATGACGAAGCTATAAAAGAAAATGTTCCTCCCCTTATTTTAATTCCAGCACTCATTCATGATTTTTTATGTATTCATCCTTTCGATGATGGAAATGGAAGAATGAGTAGAATTTTAACATTACTATTACTCTATAAGTTTGGATATTTTGTGGGACGGTATATTAGTATAGAAATGCTGATTGAAGAAACAAAAGATTCTTATTATGAGGAATTGCAACATTCAAGTGCAAAATGGCATTCTGGGGAAAATGATGAATTACCATTTATTAAATATATGTTAGGAGTTATCTTGAAAGCTTATAAAGAATGTGATGACAGATTCAGATTAATAGGAGAAAAACAATTAACATCTCCTGAAAGAGTATTGACAGTGATCCAAAAATCATTATCGCCTCTTTCTAAAAAGGATATTATGATTCTTTGTCCAGATATTTCCCAAAGAACAATCGAACGAGCATTAAAAGAATTACAGCTTGCTGAAAAGATACAATCAGTAGGAAATGGTCGTTCTACAAAATATATGAAAATCTAGATTTAAACTAAAAAACTATCGGGTCAACGTCTCGATAGTTTTTATTTTAGTGATTGGATAATTTCTGATAAATTGGGGCGTGGCTTTGGATTCTTTGGTAAATTCTCAATAATTTTTTCTGCCATATTCTTTACTCCTTTTTAAAAATGATTATAATAAAAACTAAAATATTGTGTAAAAAGTAATCTTATAGGATGACTTGGGGGAGAAGGTATGGGACATGGAGAATTTATTAAAAAAATTAGACAAGAAAAGCATTTAACTCAAAAAGAGTTAGCTGAAGGTATTTTAAGTAAAAATTTTTTATCAAAGTTTGAAAGAGGAGAAAGCAAAATAACGAGTGAAATATTTTTGAATTTGTTAGAACGATTAAATGTCTCCTTAGATGAATTCGAACAATTAGTGACTTCAAAACATTCTCAAAAAGAATTTCTACAAAAATTAGAAACTGTTAAAAGTCAAAAAGATGGATATTTATTAGAAAATTTAAAGACAGAAGAGAAGCAATTGTTTCAAAGCGATAGAAATAGACGACATCTTCATAATCAAATTTTGGTGGAAGCTCATTTACAGTATTTACAAGGTAAAAATATTGACGTGAAACAAAAAAGAGTGATTCAATCTTATTTATTTGAAGTAGAAGAATGGGGAGATTACGAATGGGAGTTATTTGGAAATATTGTTTTCTGTCTTTCTACTGAAGAGACACATTTATATCTGGATTCTATCTTTAGAAAAGCTCGTTTAGGAAAACGTGACACAATGCATAAACGAATGTTGTGTCGAATTTTATTAAATATTTTTTTAGAAGATATTGAAGCAAATTCATCTGAAGCTAGCCAAGTAGAAGCGTATTTAACAGAATTATTAGAAGATGAAGAATTTTATTATGAGAAAATTCGTTTTAACTATATGCAAGGAATTCTTCATATTTATCAAGGACATGTAGAAAAAGGAAAACTTGAGTGTATGAAGATGATTGATATTTTTAAGGGGTTAAAAGAACGTAAAAAGGCTACTCAATATCAAGAATATTTAGACTATGTTTTAAGTGAAATAGAATAAATCCAACTATAGGATGATTTTTTTCGAAGTGTTTGTGGGGAAAGTATAATGTAAGTAAACATTCGGTTTCTAAAAGGGGAGTATAACATGATTCGAAAGTTAAAATTACAATTCATCATCATTTTCATCATTTTTTGTAGCTTGGAAGGTTTAGAGCTATGGACGAGCTTTATCCATGCAGATTTATTAAATTTTTTAGTGGATTTGGACTTTCATCAATTCGGAATGGGAGCTTTATTATTAGTAGTAGTGTATGCTGTGTTTCTAGCAGTAACTTATATGGATCTTCGATACCGCTCCTTTGTGAAGCAAAAAATTGCAACGCTTTGGAGAGATGAAGTGAGTGAAGCTATTTCCAATACGTCTTATGCGCATTTTCATCAAAAGAAGAATCATGATTATATTGCTTGGTTTACAAGTGATATGGATCAAATTCAAGAAATGGCAGTCAATCCAAGCTTTTCTTTGTTAAGAGGGATTTTAGGAATCGTATTTTCAACGATTGGGTTATGGAGTATTCATTGGAGTTTAGTTGTTGTTGTGATTGTTGAAATTGGTATTTTACTTCTGTTGCCAAAAGTTTATGCTAAAGAACTATCTAAGAAGACCGTGCATAAAACAAAAGAAAATGAACGATTTAACCAAATTATTTCTGATGTTTTATTAGCGTACGATACGATTTTTGTGTTTCAACAATGGAAATACTTTAAAGAAAAAATTCATCAAGCTTCTGAACAATTAGGCTTTACTCGAAGAAATTATAGTAAATCTTTTGCAAAAGTAGCAGTTCTAGGTGGTTTTGGGAATGTTCTTAGTCAAATTTCCATCTTTTTATTTACGGGATATTTAGTGACAAAAGGAATGGTAACCGTAGGGGCTATTTTGGCAACAACAAGTTTAGCAGGAACTATTTTTAATGCTGTTGGAAATATGAGCCAAGAATTAGCGATGGTGACTAGTGCTAAACCATTATTTGAAAAAATTCATACATTAACGCCTTCAGCACGGGCAGAGGAGAATGCAGTAGAAACACTTGATGATGCAGAAGTATTATATAAGATAGAAAATCTTCAGTTTGCTTATGGGGATGCTATTGTGTTGAAACCTTTTAGTAAAACCTTATTCAAAAATCATAAATATGTCATTATGGGAGAAAGTGGAACAGGGAAATCCACTCTGCTCAATATTTTAGGTGGAAAAATCGAAGGATATCAGGGAAATGTAACTTTATATCAAAAAGAACTAAATACGATTCCCTATTCAAAACTGTACGATTCCGTTACTTATGTGGAACAAAATCCTCATATTTTCCAAGGAAGTATTCGTGAGAATATTGTGTTCCAAGAAGAAATATCGGATGAGAAAATTTGGAGTGTATTAGATAAGGTATTGTTGAAATCCATCGTGGAACAACTACCGCAAGGTTTAGATACAATGATTGGAGATACTTCCTCAACATTGTCAGGAGGACAATTACAACGCATTTCTCTAGCAAGAGCATTAGTTCGAAATCCGCAAGTGTTATTATTAGATGAAGTGACAGCAAATTTAGATGCTCAAACTGGAACAGAAATGATGCAATCTTTATTACAAGAGGAAAATTTAACCATTCTTTGGGTGACCCATCATCTTCCAGAAGAATTAAAATCTCTATTAGATGAAGCAATCATTTTATAAATTGAGGGAGGATAATTTTTCTTCCTCTCAAAAGCAGTGAAAAAGAAGTGTTTTCTAAACAGATACAAATGTATCTAATTCGTGGATTTTTATTGACAGAATAGGGGTTGTTTGTGTATGATTGTCGCTATATTAATAGAATAGGGGCAAGAAGATGAAACAAGTATTAAGTTTTTGGAATCAATTAAGTTTGATTAACCGAATCGTCATTGGTATGATTATTGGTATTTTATTAGGAATTTTCGTTCCTCAAGCTGTAGCGGTAGGAACTATCGGGACAGTTTTCGTAAGTGCGTTAAAAGCAATCGCACCATTATTAGTATTCTTTATTGTGTTAAGTGCTTTAGCACAACATAAAGAAGGACATGAAACAAATATGAAATCAATTGTTATTTTATATTTATTCGGAACTTTTGCAGCAGCATTAGTTGGAGTTATTGCTAGTTTTGCATTTCCAATTACATTAACATTAACGGATACTGTATCAGAAATTGCAGCGCCGGAAGGAATTGCTTCAGTATTACAAACCTTAATTTTAAAATTAGTAGATAATCCAGTGAATGCTTTAATGAGCGGAAACTATATTGGTATTTTATCTTGGGCAGTTGTGTTTGGATTTGCATTCCGCAAAGCAGATGAAAGTACAAAATCATTTTTACAACAAATTGCAGATGCAACAAGTCATGTTGTTAAATTAGTGATTAGTTTTGCACCATTTGGGATTATGGGATTAGTTTATACAACTGTTTCAGAAAATGGAGTAGGTGTATTTGCAACTTATGGTGAGTTAATTATGGTATTAGTTGGAAGTATGTTCTTTGTAGCATTAATTATGAACCCAATTATTGTATTCTTTATGATTAAAGAAAATCCTTATCCATTAGTATTCCGTTGCTTGAAAGATAGTGGAATTACAGCATTCTTCACTCGTAGTTCAGCAGCAAATATTCCAGTAAACATGGAATTATGTAGAGATTTAGGATTAGATGAAGATAGCTATTCAGTATCAATTCCTTTAGGGGCAACCATTAATATGGCGGGCGCAGCTATTACAATTACAGTATTATCATTAACCGCTGTAAATACTTTAGGAATTCAAGTAGACTTCTTAACAGCGTTAGTACTAAGCGTATTATCAACAGTAGCAGCATGTGGTGCTTCTGGGGTAACAGGTGGATCATTATTATTAATTCCAGTTGCATGTAGCTTATTCGGAATTTCAAATGATATTGCGATGCAAGTTGTTGGGGTTGGATTTATTATTGGGGTATTACAAGATTCTTGTGAAACTGCCTTAAATTCATCAACAGATGTTTTATTCACAGCAGCAGCAGAATTCCGTCAATGGAAAAAAGAAGGACGAGTAATTAACGTTAGTCCTGAATTAGCAGAATAACATTTCTAGGGAAGACTTTTTAGTCTTCCTTTTTTGTGTGTTGACTTTTTTAAAATAAGAGGTATAATCAATTTACGAAGTTTACAAATGTAAATTTAAGAAAGGTGTTTTTTTTAATGATAAAAGAATTTAAAGTAGAAGGATTAAAATGTTCAGGTTGTGCGAAAGCTGTTGAGAATGCAGTGAGTGCTGTTGAAGGTGTTGAAAAAGCAAGTGTTGATTTTGAAGCTAAAAAGCTGACTGTACAATTTCAACAAGATAAAGTAGAGGAACAAAAAATTATTGAATCAGTATCAAAAGCAGGATATCAAGCTGAATTAGCATAATAGTAAGGAGGAGTTGTTAATCATGAAGAAAGAAGAATTTGCATTAGAAGGATTACAATGTGCCGGTTGTGTCAGTACGGTTGAAAAAGTTGTCCGAGATCTTCCAGGCGTTAAAGAAGCCAATGTGAATTTAGCGACTGAAAAAATGATGGTGCAATTTAATCCAAAGGAAGCAGATGTGCAAAAAATTATGGAAACTGTTTCTCTAGCTGGATATCAGGCTATATTGATAAATGATGAAGAAGATGTGTTAGAAAAAACAGCGATTAAAAAAGAAAAACAATTACACTCGCTGAAAGTAAGAGCGTGGGTATCAGGTGTGTTTGCCATTGTATTACTTTATATTGCGATGGGTGAAATGATTGGACTTCCTCTTCCACAAATCTTACAGCCGATGGAACATCCAATTGTATTTTCTGTAACGCAATTGATTTTAGTAACTCCTATTTTATGGGTGGGTCGTAGTTATTTTGTGAATGGATTTAAGGCATTGATTAGAAAGCATCCGAATATGGATTCATTAGTTGCATTGGGAACGAGTGCTGCCATTTTATATAGTGTATGGAGTACGATTCGTATTTTTGGTGGAGAGTATCATTATGTGATGCATCTCTATGTAGAATCTGCAGCAGTGATTTTAGCTTTTATTACAGTTGGAAAATATTTTGAAACTTTAACAAAAGGAAGAACTTCTCAAGCGATTCAATCATTAGTTGCTTTATCTCCAAAAGTTGCAACAGTGATTCGTGATGGAAAAGAAGTAGAAGTGCCTGTAGAGGAATTACAAGTTGGGGAAGTAGTTTTCGTTCGACCAGGTGAAAAAATTCCGGTTGATGGTGTGATTCTTTCTGGTGAAAGCTTTGTTGATGAATCCATGATTACTGGGGAAAGTGTACCAGTCTTCAAAAAAGAAGGAAGCAAAGTTGTTGGTGCTACATTGAATACAACTGGTTCATTCCAAGTGGAAGTGAGTCAAGTTGGGAAAGATACAACTTTATCTCAAATTATTCGTTTAGTAGAAGAAGCGCAAGGTTCTAAAGCTCCAATTGCTGCCATTGCAGACCGTGTAGCAGGAATTTTTGTTCCAATCGTAATGGGACTATCTCTTTTAGCAGGCCTTTATTGGGGATTGATTGGTGGAGAATCATTTGAATTTGTCGTAACTGTGATGATTTCTGTGTTAGTCATTGCATGTCCATGTGCATTAGGATTAGCCACTCCAACTGCCATTATGGTAGGAACAGGTTTCGGTGCTAAAAGAGGAATTTTAATTAAAAGTAGTGCAGCTTTAGAAGAAGCTGGACATGTCGGTGTTGTTTTACTAGATAAAACAGGAACGATTACAAATGGAAAACCTAAAGTAGTCGATATTCAAGTATTCAACGATTATTCAAAAGAAGAAGTGCTAAAAGTAGCAGCTTCTATTGAAAAACATTCTGAACATCCATTAGGAAAAGCCATCGTGGAAGAAGCTGAAAAACAAGAATTTGACGTTTTACCAATTGAACAATTCCAATCTATTTCTGGTATGGGAATTCAAGGGATTGTAGATGGAAAAGAAGTATTACTAGGAAATCATTTATTATTACAAAATCAAGAAATTGCGGTGGATGATTTTAACGCAGTGATTGATGAAGTAGCTTCTCAAGGACAAACAGCAATGTTCGTAGTCATTCAAAAACAAGTAGCTGGCATTATTGTAGTTGCGGATACAATTAAAGCAACTAGTAAAGAAGCAATCCAACAAATGAAAGCTTTAGGACTTCAAGTTAGAATGGTCACAGGAGATCATGAAAAAACAGCAAAAGCAATTGCGAATGAAGTAGGAATTGAAACGGTATATAGTCAAGTATTACCAAATGAAAAAGCAAGTGTTGTCCAACAATTATTAGACGAAGGCTATCAAGTAGCTATGGTTGGAGACGGCATTAATGATGCACCGGCACTTGCCAAAGCAACAGTCGGAATTGCGATTGGTTCTGGAGTAGATGTTGCCATTGAAACTGCCGATATGGTGATGATGCAAGATGATTTAAGATTAGTGGCTAAAACGATTCAATTAAGCAAAATGACAATGATGACGATTAAGGAAAACTTATTCTGGGCATTTATTTATAATGTGATTGGAATTCCAGTAGCGATGGGTGTCTTACATTTCTTTGGAGGCCCATTATTAAGTCCAATGATAGCAGGAGCTGCGATGAGTTTCAGTTCAGTATCAGTTGTGCTAAACGCATTGCGATTGAATCATAAATTATCTAAATTGGAAAAATAAAAAAGATGAAGCGACCCCAAAAAGTTTAATTTTTTGAGGTCGCTTCAATTATTCCTTCATTATTTTATATCCATGTCTTTGTTTCTTGGGAATATAACATTGTAGTAAAAACTAGCAATACAAAATATAACAATTACTGGTTTAAGAAATGGAAATGAATCGAGAATATTGGTAAACCAAACTAATAAGGCTAAAAATATAAAAGTAATACAGATGATTATTTCATAAAACTTCATATCAATTCCTCCTAACATTTATATACCATGCCATCTCCTCTACTAAGTGAAATGACGATGATGACCATTAAGGAAAACTTATCCAAGAGTCGCTTCAATATTTCATGGAAACTACAGCTAAAATAAATATTAATAGTAATACAAATATTAAAAAACTCATTGGATTAAATTCTTGAATTTTCTTTTTATAGACTAATACAATACTTATTGTTACTGAAATCAAACCCATAACAAACACAAATACTGTTACCATTTATAATCACCTCGGGTAGCAAGAAAAGGTTGACTGCTAATTCAAATCTAAAATAACACCATCACAATCTAAGCTGTGATAAGTAACATTTTAAGATTTATTTTTACTCTTTTTGTACACAAATTTTAAAAAAGCATACAGTAATGCTAGATAAAAACAAATGGTAGATAGATGAACAAATAATAAGAAAAAGTCAGGTAAGAAATAATAAATAAGAAGTAGTGTTGCTACGCCGAAAAAAGCTCCATAAAATAAATAATTACTAAATAAAAACTTACTCATTTTTATTCATCTCCACTCTGATTAGGTGTCTAGTTTTCCTTATCTTATCCATATTCTAAAATATCATTTCAGAAAAAAATAGACTTATATTTCTAAAATAATTGGTGTATAATTAATCTTTGTAAGGGCTTTATAAAAGAAGTACACGCTAAATAATCTCAAACCAAAAAAGTCTGTCTCAGGAGAACTTCTCCTAGGACAGACTTTTGTTCTTTTCTGAAAAAATCAACAATGATTAGTCTTCTAAGTTTACATTGTGGTAAACTTTTTGAACGTCTTCATTATCTTCTAATGCGTTAATCATACGTTCGAATAAACGTAAGTCATCGCCTGTTAATGTTACTTCTGATTGAGGAATCATTTCGATTTCAGATACTGTGAATTCTGTAATTCCTAATCCTTCTAATGCAGCACGAACTGTGTTGAAGTCGTTTGGTTCAGCATAAACGATTGCTTGGTCGTCTTCTTGAACAACGTCACGAACGTCTACTTCTGCTTCCATTAATTGTTCTAATAATTCATCTGCATCTTTGTTTGCAATACCGAAAATTGCTGTATGGTCGAATAAATAAGTAACAGAACCTGGTGCACCCATGTTTCCGCCGTTTTTGCTATAAGCAGCACGAACGTCTGCAGCAGTACGGTTTACGTTATTTGTTAATGCATCTACGATAATCATAGAACCGTTAGGACCGAATCCTTCATAACGTAATTCTTGGTAATCGCCATCTCCGCCACCTTTAGCTTTTTCAATTGCACGTTCGATAATATGACGAGGTACATTATAAGTTTTAGCACGGTCAATTACGAATTTTAATTTTTGGTTAGAATGTGGATCTGGTTCACCTTGTTTTGCTGCTACATAGATCTCAATTCCGAATTTTGCATAAATTTTACTGTTGTTAGCATCGAGTTTAGTTTTCTTTTCTACGATGTTAGCCCATTTACGTCCCATTTTCTCACTCACTTTCTAAAAATATCTATAAGACATTCTTCATTATACAGATGGAAGCTAGGTTTGTTAAGTATTTTCTATTCAGAAATGCATTTTACAAGAAAATTTTTCTAAAAATGTTACACTATAGGGGAGGTGAGTTTATGAAAAATATTAAAGTAATCTATTTAGGAAGCGAAACTTGTGGTGTTTGTCATGCATTACAACCACGAGTAGAGGAAGTCACAGAGCAAGAAGGAGTAGCGTTAGAAATCATTAATGTCACGCAGCATCCTGAAGTGGCAAGTCAGTATCAAGTACTAACAGTTCCCGTTGCAATTGTGTTTGTAGGAGAAAAAGAATTCGCTCGCCAAGCGAGATTTATTGATATAGATTTGTTTGAAAAACAACTACAACAAGCGAAAGAATTTGCTCAAATGGAAGACTATTCATCGTAATTTTAGAAATGGTTTTCATCCTTTAAATTTAAGCATTTCATAAGAATTATTTGGTTGTATTTAAAAAGAAAAGTGCTATAATGATGGCAACGAATGGGGGTGGTCTTTTGTATGTAGACTTACTATTACTGTTTGTAGCTGTCATGGGTGTTTTTATTTCTTTGTTCTCCAAATGGAACTTACTCGGTAGTGTTATAACAGTAATAAGTTTTACAACCTACATTTTCCTTCATCCAAACTGGAATTTCTTCGTTATCATCCTATTTGTATTTGGTTTCCTATTTTTAGGATTTGAAGTATTAATTCCAGGAATTGGTGCTTTAGGAGTGTTAGGAACAGTGTTAGTCATAGGAGGGATGTACTGGGCAAACCAGGCTGTCATGGATTTAGTCGTTTTAATCTTAATGTCACTATTGTTGGCAATAGTCTTGTTAGTTTTATTGGTGAAAAGAGGAAATCATTTTTCTCATAAGAAAGGATTAGTATTACTTTCTTCTCTAAAAAAATCAAAAGGCTATTCAACCTCAAAAGTATATGACGAATTAGTTAATCAAATAGGGAAAACATTGACGGTATTACGTCCAAGCGGAAAGGCTGAACTAAACGGTGAAATCGTTGATGTAGTTAGTACGGGATTTGTCATTCCAGAAAATACAAGGATACAAGTTGTAAAAGTGGAAGGCAGTAAAATTGTCGTACAAGCTTTGGAGAACAAATAATCAGTAGGAGGGAGTAACATGTTAGAAAAAGGGTTATTGAATAATCCAGCAGGAGTCATTGGACTCATTGTGATACTATTTCTAATTTTAACAGTAGTGATGTTATTTTTTAGATTTGTACCAATTGGATTATGGATTACAGCGTATTTTTCTGATGTAAAAATTGGAGTAGGCACATTAGTAGGGATGAGATTACGTCGAGTAGCTCCTCAATATATTGTGCGTCCAATGATTAAAGCAACAAAAGCAGGGCTAAAAATTGATATTAATGAATTAGAAGCCCATTATTTAGCAGGTGGGAATGTCAATGTAGTGATCGACGCATTAATTGCAGCTCAACGTGCGAATATTGACTTAGAATTTGAACAAGCGGCTGCCATTGATTTGGCAGGTAGAAATGTATTTGAAGCCGTTCAAGTGTCTGTTAATCCAAAAGTCATTGAAACTCCGGTTATTGCAGGGGTTGCGATGGACGGGATTGAAGTTCAAGCAAAAGCAAAAGTAACCGTACGTGCCAATATTGAACGATTAGTTGGGGGTGCTGGCGAAGAAACGATTATTGCTCGTGTTGGTGAAGGGATTGTTACCACAGTTGGTTCAGCAGCTCACCATAAATTAGTTTTAGAAAATCCTGATTCTATTTCCCAAACTATTTTGAGAAAAGGATTGGATGCAGGTACAGCGTATGAAATTCTATCCATTGATATCGCAGATGTTGATGTTGGTAGAAATATCGGAGCAAAATTACAAGCAGAACAAGCAGAAGCAGATAAGAAAATTGCACAAGCTAAAGCTGAAGAACGTCGTTCTCTTGCCGTAGCGCAAGAACAAGAAATGTTAGCAGAAGTACAACGGATGCGTGCAAAAGTTGTAGAAGCTGAATCGCAAATTCCATTAGCAATGGCAGAAGCTCTTCGTAATGGAAAGCTTGGAGTCATGGACTATTATCAATTGAAAAATATTCAATCAGATACAGATATGAGAGAAGCGATTAGCAAATCTTCTGTAGAGAGTGAATCATGAAAATTGTAATCTTTCTCTTGTATGTAGTAATCCTTGTGATCATGTCTGCTGCTAGTTATATTAATTTAAAACTAAAGAGTAAAGAGCATGGATTTGACCAACTGCACGATTGGTTCAATCATTCTTTTCAAGAAAAACCAGTTTCGTCTAAACATCATCATCCAAAAAATCAAAAAGTAGTAGATGTTGTTGTAGAAGAAATGCCAGAAACTAAAGCGACATTATCCCATACAGAGAAAATGAGACAACAATTTTTAAAGATGGTACAAGTGTTTCAACAATTTTCACCAGAGGATTATTCTTTATCCGTATTTGATAAGGAACTCATTCAAAGAGTGTCGATTATTTCTCCAGAAGAAATTGATACGATGAGAAGAAGTGCCATTTTAATTCATACTGAAAAATTAAAAAGATTATACTTAAATAATCCGAATTTACCAGAAGAATTATTAGAATCTCTTCGAGCTTTTGTAGAAGAAATGGAAGCCATTCAATTACAGGAAGAAGAAGTTCAACATATGGGTTCAAAAGGCGATTTAGTCGTTGAAACCGTTAAAAGTGCAACAAATTATACAAAGAAAAATCGAGTGTTGAAACATCACTTACAATGGAAAAAAGCGATTGTCGCAAGTGAAGTGTTGTCAAAACCAAAAAGTATGCGATAAAAAGCGTAGAAAAAGGTTAGGCAGAAATGTTTATCCTTTTTATTTTGTGTTAAAATATGCCTAGTAGAGAGGTGAATATCATGTTAGAACAAGAAATGATTTCTCAGTTAAAAATAAAACAAGGGAATAATACAGCATTAACACAAGAAGAATTAGAATGGTTATGGGAGAATATCGGAAATCCGAATCCAGAAATTAGAGACGACTTAGTTTTTAATTTATTTGGACAATTTATTTTTGAACAATTAATAACAAAAGAACAATTACATTGGCTGATTGAAAAAATGAATGTCACCAATCCTTTGGAATATAGACTAGAAGAGACCGGTAGTGCAACAGCCTATCGTTCATTCTCAGCACTTGTTATGGGAATGATTTTACAAGTCGATGGGGATCAAACAAGTGGATATGATTCTTGTTTAACAACTCCAGAGAGAGTCACTTGGATGCAAAATGGAATTCGTTATTTGAAAAGAGAAAAAGACAGAACGGGCTACGATGAGAAGCTAGGATGGGTACATGCATTTGCTCATGGTGCCGATTTATTAGGAACCATTATTTCACATCCGAAATGTACCCAAGAATATGTAGTAGAAGTATTAGAAGTCATTAGTGATATTTTACAAAAGAGTCAACAACCATTTATGGATGAAGAAGAGAAAAGATTAGGCTTAGCAATCTTTTTTGGAATAGAGTCTGGAAATCTTTCTCAAAAACTTTTGTGTGAGTGGATGAAAAAGCAAAGATTTGAAGAATTAGATGGAAGCCGTGAAAGTTATTATCGTTTAGCGATGTATAAAAGTTTTTTAGCAACAATCTATTTTAGATTGGAGTCTTTAAACCTTTGGGAAAGTTCTTCGAAAGAGGAAATGATGATTATTCTCCAAGAATATTAAAAAAACCACCGACACAGTGGTCGGTGGAAAAAAGGATTTTGAAATATTTAACTTGGGAGGATAATATTTCTTATTTGGGAATGACTAAAGTATAGAGTGAAATTTTGAAAATTATATGAAGACTCCAATAAGAAAGTAAGAAGAATCTTTGGAGAATTAAATAAAACAGAAAAAACCATCACCGTAGCACATGAGACTCGTATAGCGAGGTTGCTGGCGACCTTGCTACAGTGAGAAAAGTTTTTTCTGCTTTATTGTAGTTATTTTATGCTTATTATTTATTTGTACAAGCGACAAAGCTTTCTCTTAATGTATCTTCTGGTAAGTTTTTACCAATAAACACTAAAGTCGACTTACGCTCTGTATCATTCCAATCACGTCCACGAGAAATATCAAAGCTCATTTGAACACCTTGGAAAATGATTTGATAATCCAAACCTTCTACACTTAAAATTCCTTTATAACGATATAATTCAGGTCCATAAATATAAACTAATTCATTCAACCATTCATTAATATGGGCTAAAACAAGAGGTTTCTCTGTTTCAATCACAAATGAATTAATACCACTGTGGTGGTGATGTTTGTGATGATGATGTCCATGATGGTGATCATGATCGTGTTCGTGGTGGTGCTCTTCATCATGATGGTGGTGATCGTGTTCACCGTGTGCATGAGCATGTCCACATTCTTCGCAATGTTCTTCATCGTGATGATGGTGATGATCATGTTCGCCATGCGCATGAGTGTGTCCACACGCTTCACAATATTCTTCTTCAGAATTTTCTTGCATTTCTAAAATTTTCTTTTCAGAAGCATAGAATAATTCAAGACCAAACATATCTTTCATTTCAACTGGACGAGCATCTAAGTCTTGAATTTCTGCAAAAGGATTGATAGAACGAACTTCGTTAATCACTTTTGTATAAATCGTGTCATCTACTAAACTATGTTTTGACATAAAGATTTTGTCTGCAAAACCGACTTGTTTTGCTGGTTCAGTTTGATGAGTGGTTTGATATAAGAAATTTTTTGAATCGACAACTGTTAAAACAGCATCTAAGATAAAGTGTTCATTTAAAAATGGTACATTGATAAATGTTTGAGCAATTGGTGCAGGATCTGCTAAACCAGTTGTTTCAAATAATACACGGTCCACTTTAATACCGTTTTGTTCTTTGACCATTAAAATAGATTTTAACATGTCTGCAATATCTGTACGAAGAGTACAGCATAAGCAGCCGTTATCCATTTGATAAATTTCTTCTTCTACATCTAAGACGAATTGGTGGTCGACACCAATTTCTCCAAATTCGTTAATAACTACGGCAATATGTTCGCCGTGTTTTTCTTTTAATACTTTGTTAATGAGCGTTGTTTTACCTGCTCCTAAAAATCCGCTGACAATGGTTACTGGAATTTTACTACTCATCATGATTTCCTCCATTCATGTAATTAAATCGGGATAATTACGATTCTATTCTATTGTATCATTGCAGGAAAAAATGTCAAAATAAAAAACTGTTATTTTGATGGAGAAAGAAAATCAAACAGAAAAGTAATTTTATGGTATACTGACAATTGAGAATAAATGGAGCAGGAGTGTGGATGATGCAAAAGAAAATCGACTGGAGTCGAGACTTTATACAAAAACATCAACATTTATTTGCATGTCCCTATTGTCATGCAGCTATTGAAACAATCGACGGGTATAGTATGGTTTGTACGAATCGTCATCGTTTTGATATTAATAAAAAAGGAACGCTCCATTTGATGAAACAAAAAGCGAATGAGGATTATGATGCAGAGTTATTTATGCATCGGTATGAATTAGCGCAGAGTGGTTTCTTCAATCCACTATTAGATGAAGTTTTGTCACTGATTCCAAAACAGGAGAATAAAATGCTTGTTGATATTGGTTGTGGAGAAGGAAGCCCACTTGCTTATTTATCGTCATTTTTAGAAGATATTCCTTTAGTAGGGATGGATATTGCTAAGGAAGGAATTTTGGCTGCTAGTAATCATCATTCTCAAAAAGCTTTGTGGATTGTGGCAGATTTAGCGCAGCTGCCTTTCGGGGATGAATCCTGTGGTACACTCATTAATATGTTAACTCCTTCGAATTATAAGGAGTTCAACCGTGTGCTAGCACCAGGAGGAACATTCATTAAAATTATTCCTGGAAGTAACTATTTAATTGAATTAAGACAACAATTATATAAAAGTAACGAAGAAAAACAACACTATTCGAATGAGGATATTGTAGAACGATTTAAACAAGAATATCCATCTATGAAGATGAAAGAAGTTTCGTATCAAGTAAAACTGACAACAGAAATGTATGAACACTTATTACAAATGACTCCTTTATATTGGGGAGCTAGTAAAGAAGACCAAGAATATAGTAGAAATCATCCATTAGAAACAATAACGGTTCATTTATGGATATTAGTTGGAGAAAAGAATTAACGACGGAGGAACGAACATGGGATTAAAAAATTTATTTAAAAAACAAGAAACAGAAGAAACAGCACAAGAAAAACCAGCATTCAAACTAGGGGTAGAAGATGTTTATAAAATTAGTGACGACTCACTAGACTTAGTAGTAACAGGGAATCTTGAAGGAACATTAAAAGTAGGGGACTTTGTTTGGTTGACAAATCTTGGAGATGACAATGGAACTGTCACAACTTCTGCAATTTACGCAATGGAAAATGCTCAGCGAGAAAAAGTGTTTGAAGTAACAAATGAACCAGTGGCTCTTTGGTTAGAAGATGCGATGCCTTTAGGAATTAAAAAAGGAACCGTATTACATGAAGAAGGTGCTAACAAAGAAGAAATCTATAAAACATTTGTTAATACATTAGGGAATGTCTTCGTGGGACGTCAAGAAGGTGTTTTAACACAAAGAGATATTGATACATTAAGCTTAGCGGATTTATCAGAAATTGCACGTGTATTTTTACTATACTGTCATATGAATGCTTCTCAAGAAACACCAGAAGAGCATACTGAAAATGTTGGTAAGATTGAACAATTAATGATTGCTGTACGAAATAAATTATTACAAGCAGATGAGTTAGTAACGGTTTATTCTAAAAAAACGAAAGAACCTTATTTATTCTCTCAAACACAACAAAGAGAAGAAGGTGGATTCATTTGTAGTTCTCCAATGATCTTTATTGCGCCAGTAGCATATGAAGAAAGACTAGCTTCTCGATTCGCAGATACAGAAATTTTTGAATTACGTCGTATTCAAAAAGGAGAAGACGGAAAAGGAATTGAGAATTTCTTCTTAGAAACGTTTTACCAAAATGGAGCGACAGGGGTTCATTTAGTAACAGAACAAACGTCTCTTGCGGCAGAAGGAATTATTGCAGCACCTGATTATACAGGAGTAGCAGAAGAAGAGATTCCTGTGACTAATCCTGATGCGATGAGATGGATCTTGTTGTTAGGACAATTAGGATTCCCGCAAACAGAAGAGCAAAAAATTATGCACGGCTTATACTATCGTTTCTTATGTTTAGAATTACCAAAAGCAAAATTCTTAACACCAATTAAATTAGAAAATGCCGATCCAAATGCTCAAGTTGATTTACACTCTGGAGAAAAATTAAATGTTGCGATTTTACCAGGAAAAGATGAAAAAGAAGCAATGGTCTTCTATACAGATTGGAAGAGATTGAGAGAAATTTATGATGAAAGCTGGAGCGGTATGATTCAAACTTTATCTCAAGTAACTAAAGCTTTCGATGTAGTCATTAACCCATCAGAAAATCCAGCTCTTGGATGTTATGTTAACGATGAAATGTTTGAAGAAATGAAAAAAGTAGATTAATCATTCAAAGAGAGTGTTCGAGTAAGAACGCTCTTTTTTATTTATTTTTAAAATTTCTATATAGAAGTAATTGACAAAACGGATGGATAGGTATATAGTTCTATATAGAAATAAAAAAGAGAGGAGATGAATGTCATGGGGGCTAAAAAGAATGGAGGATATTTAATTCACCATATTCGTTTATTGAATGGAAGACTTTATCAAAAGTTATTAAGTAAGGAACCAGACGCTCTTTTTAGAAGTGAACAAGAGAAAATATTGTCGATCTTATGGAATGATACGGACGGGTATATTACCTGTTCGGAATTGAGCTGTAGAACAGGACTAGCGAACAACACATTAACGAGTATGCTAAAAAAATTAGAAGAACAAGGCTTAGTTTGCATGCAAGATTGTCCGAAAGATAAACGTAGAAAATATGTGAACTTAACGGAATTAGGAAAATCTCAAAAAGAAATCGGAGAAAGAGTTAGCCAAGAGTTGTATGAGATTTTCTATACAGGTTTTTCAGAAGAAGAAATTCAACAGTTTGAAAAATTTCAAGAAAGAATTTTATCAAATTTAAAAGGGAAAGATGGGTAAGTGATGTCAAAGCAAGTAGAAAATGCACAAAATTTATATTTACATGCGATTCAAGATGGGCATGTTGCTGAAGCACAAGCCAACTGTGTTGGAGATACTTATATTCAACATTCAACAGGCGTACCAGATGGAAAAGAAGGTTTTGCAGCTTTCTTTGCCAACTTTTTTGAACGTCATCCAGAACGTGAAATTAAAATCGTTCGAACAATTGAAGATGGAAATTTAGTGTTTGTCCATGTTCATCAATTTCTTAATGGTGGAGAAGCTCAGTGGGTAACGACAGATACATTTCGTTCAGATGAGAATGGTCGTATTGTGGAGCATTGGGATGTAATTGATTACTATCGAACTCCTGAACAAGGACAGTTGGATCAAATATTTAGTGATTTTGAAGTAACAGATTTGGAACAGACAGTTGAAAATAAAAAAATAGTTCGTCGTTTCTTAACAGAAATTTTCCAAAATAAAGAATTAGAACAATGGAGTCATTATGTAGAGGAGCATTTAATTCAGCATAATCATGAAATTGGTCAAGGAAGTCAAGCGTATAAAAAATATGTGGAAGATCATGATGTAACATATGATTTTGTTTTCCAACTTTTAGGACAAGGAAATTATGTTGTCAGCTATGGACAAACCGTAATCGATGGTGTGGCTTATGCACAATATGATATTTTCCGTTTAGAAAATGGCTTAATTGTTGAACATTGGGACAATAAAGAAGTGATGCCTAAGGTAGAGGATTTGACGAATCGTGGGAAGTTTTAAAAAACAATAACGTGAAATCGTCTGTCTTTTTGTAAAGATAACGATAAAATGAGGGGTATATATGATTGAATACAAAAATGTAGCATTGCGCTACGCAGAAAAAACTGTCTTAAAAGATGTCAATTTACGCATTGAAGACGGCGAATTTATGGTCTTAGTGGGACCATCAGGTTCAGGAAAAACGACGATGATGAAAATGATTAACCAATTAATTGAACCAACAGATGGAAATATTTACTTGAATGATAAGCGTATTAAAGATCATGATCAAAGAGAATTACGATTAGAAACAGGATATGTTTTGCAACAAATTGCGCTTTTTCCAAATTTAACGGTAGCAGAAAATATTGCCTTAATTCCTGAGATGAAAGGTTGGAAAAAAGAACAAATTCAAGAACAAACGAAGGTGTTATTAGAGAAAGTTGGACTCTCTTTTGAAGATTACGCGCATCGTTATCCAAAAGAATTATCTGGAGGAGAACAACAACGAGTAGGGATTGTTCGAGCAATTATTGCGACTCCAAAAATCTTATTAATGGACGAACCTTTCTCGGCATTAGATGCGATTAGTCGTAAACAATTACAAGATTTAACCAAACAATTGCATCAAGAATTTAAGATGACAACTTTATTTGTTACACATGATACAGATGAAGCTGTAAAATTAGCCGATCGAATTGCTGTATTAAAAGATGGAGAAATTGTACAAGTAGACACTCCTTACGAAATTCAAACAAATCCGGCTAATACATTCGTCAAAGAATTATTTAAAGGGGGAGAACATCATGAATGAATTCATTCGAACTTTTCAAGAGAGAAATAGTGAATGGATGTTAGCTCTTGGACAACACCTTCAACTGTCGTTATTAGCGTTATTATTAGCGGTATTGATTGCTATTCCTGTTGCAGTATTAGTGAGTCCATCGAAAAAGATTTCTGGATTTTTATTACAAATTGCAGGGATTATTCAAACATTACCATCCTTAGCGTTAATTGGATTATTTATTCCGTTAATGGGGATTGGAACATTGCCAGCCTTAACGACTTTAGTGTTATATGCTTTATTCCCAATTTTGCAAAATACAATTACAGGACTTCAAGGCATTGATGAAAGCTTAGTCGAAGCAGGAATTGCGTTTGGGATGACAAAAGTAGAACGTCTTAAAAAATTTGAAATTGCATTAGCAATGCCTGTCATTATGTCAGGAATTCGTACCGCAGCTGTATTCATTATTGGAACAGCGACTTTAGCCGCGTTAATTGGTGCAGGAGGATTAGGAAGCTTTATTTTATTAGGAATTGACCGAAATAATTCAAGTCTTATCTTGATTGGAGCGATTTCTGCAGCGATTTTAGCCATTTTATTCAACTTCTTATTAAAATGGATGGAAACTGCAAAATTAAGAACGATTTTGGCAGCCTTTTTAGTCTTAATTATTGGCTTAGGAACTTCCTATGCTCCAACAATTGCTAAAATGCATACATCAGATAAGCTAGTTATCGCAGGAAAATTAGGACCAGAACCTGAAATTTTGATGAATATGTATAAATTATTAATCGAAGATCAAACGAAATTAAAAGTTGAAGTGAAGCCAAATTTCGGGAAGACGAATTTCTTATATGAAGCATTGAAAAAGGGAGATATTGATATTTACCCAGAATTTTCAGGAACCATTACAGAAAGTTTATTGAAAAATAAACCAAAAGTTAGTCATGAACCTGAAGAAGTGTATGAAGTAGCTCGTAAAGGGATTTTAGAACAAGATGGTTTTGTATTCTTAAAACCAATGGCGTATCAAAATACTTATGCCGTTGCTGTGCCAAAATCATTAGCTGAAGCTGAAAATTTAACAAAAATTTCTGATTTGAAAAAAGTAAATCGACCATTAAAAGCTGGATTTACATTAGAATTTAATGACCGTGAAGACGGAAACAAAGGATTACAAAGTATGTATGGCTTACAATTGGATGTAGCTACCATGGAACCTGCACTACGTTACCAAGCAATTCAATCAGGTGATATTCAAGTAACAGATGCTTATTCAACAGATGCAGAAATTTCACGTTACCAATTGAAAGTGTTAGAGGATGATAAACAATTATTCCCACCTTATCAAGGGGCTCCTCTAATGAAACAAGAATTGTTGAAAAAACATCCTGAATTAGAAGGGATTTTAAATCAATTAGCTGGTAAAATTTCTGAAGAAGAAATGAGCCAAATGAACTTTGAAGTAGGGGCAAATGGAAGACCTGCTGAAGACGTTGCTAGAGAGTATTTAGTGAAGATTAATCTTTTGAAAAAGTAAGAAAGACAAGAGAAAAATCTTTTTGTTTGTGAGTCTCATGGCTAACTTTCGCTACAAAAAATTTATAAATGTTAAAAAAGCATGAATCGTACGCTTACGATTCATGCTTTTTTCTATTTTTTAGAGAAAACTTCGCTGACGGCGTTGGTTAGTGGAAATAAAAAGTCTGTTATTTCTTGAGGACTTTCTTTTTTACCGTGAGCAATCCATGTTTGACAAACACCGAATAGTGCATTGGCTAAGTAAACGCCACAATATTCTAAGTCTGTTTCATTTAACGGGCGATTTGCAGAGCGTGTTAAAATATCTGTTTTCAGTAAAATAAGTAGTTTATTGCGAAGGAAATTTTGAATTTCTTTTGTGCCATTTTCAGATAATAATGCGGCTAAAAGAGGCTCAGAATGTAAATATTCAAACACTTCTAAAATAGCTTGTTGTTTATTGTTAGCGTATTTCCCAAATATATATTCTAGCGTATGAAATAGTCTACTTTGGTAGTGATCAATCATGTCGTATTTATCTTTGTAATGCGTATAAAAACTTGAACGACTGATTCCAGCTGTTTCAGCTAATTTTACCGTACTAATTTGATCGAAAGGTTGTTCTGTTAGTAATTGTACCATGGCATTTTCAATGGCTTGTTTTGTTTTTTGTCGTTTATTACTCTCTGTCATAATATCTCCTTCATAAACATTTTTACACACTGTGTCTAAAAATGGATTTTATTACTTGATATCTGTTTTTACTGATGTATAATCTATTTTATCAAAAATTAGACAATATGTACAGAAAAGAGGAGTTATATGTTTAGAGAGTGGAAAGCCATTTTGAAAAAACCAACTTTCATTATTGTGATGATAGGAATTGCACTAATTCCTGCCTTATATAATATTATATTTTTATCTTCTATGTGGGACCCATATGGAAAGTTATCTGAATTACCAGTAGCAGTTGTCAATAAAGACCAGGCTGCTTCGTATAATGGAGAGTCGATGAATATTGGTGAAGATATGGTTTCGAGTTTGAAAGATAATGATGCGTTAAATTTTCATTTTGTAACGGAAGAAGAAGGGGTAGAAGGACTAGAAAATGGTACTTACTATATGGTCGTGACCTTACCTAGTGATTTATCCCAAAAAGCTGCATCCATTTTAACGAATCATCCAGAACAAATGAATATTGATTATCAAACTTCTAGTGGTCATAGTTTTATCGCTAGTAAAATGAGTGATTCAGCAATGGTTCAATTAAAGCAAACTGTTGCGAAAAATGTGACAGAAACTTATACAAAAGCCTTATTTGAAAAAATGGGTACTTTAAAAGATGGAATGAAACAAGCTTCGCAAGGTAGTCAAACTCTTGCTTCAGGTACCGATCAATTAAAAGAGGGAAGCCAACAATTAGCAACTAATTTACAAACTTTAGCTCAATCAAGTGTTACATTTTCAAATGGAGCAGAGCAATTTACTAGTGGATTAACGACTTATACAGATGCCGTTAAAAAAATTGATAGCGGTGTAGCCAGCTTCCATAATGGATTGTTAACTTATACAGGGGCTGTATCTCAGTTAGATAATGGCTTAAATCAATTATCTTCTAAAACTCCAGAATTAGCATCTGGAATTCAACAATTAAATGATGGAGTTCAAGCATATGCTGGAGGAGTTGTAAAACTAGACTCTGGGTTGAATCAATTATCTAGTGGAGTTCAAGCTTACACTTCTGGAGTGGATAGCTTATCTTCAGGGGCAAGTCAATTGGCAGGTCAATCAGAAACTTTGCGAAATGGAGTTCAACAATTGAACCAAGGGATTCAACAATTATCGAGTCAATTAGAGGCGTCTGCACAAAAGAGTAGTCAAGTTTCTCAATTAGCAGCGGGGTTAGATCAATTAAATCAAGCCATTCAATCAGCGAATGCAACTGAAAGTACAGCATTAATGGGGGAAGTAACGAATGCTTTATCTACAATTGCTGCTTCAGCACAAAGTGTAATGGTGAATAGTCAAGCTTCTCAACAAGCTGCATTAACAGCTATTCAATCAACCAATGCTTATAGCACTTTAAGTGCGGAACAACAAGCAGAATTAACAGCAGCTGTATCGAATCAAACGAATACGAGTGTGCAATCTGCAAAAGAAATTTTATCAACGATTCAAGCATTAAAAGGGAATTTGGGAAATGCAAAATCTCAAGCAGAGAGTATCGCAAAATTACAATCTGCAGCAGGACAAGTGTTGCCATTAGCGTCTTCTTCATTAACACAATTATCAGGAGGCCTTGGAACACTACAATCTGCAGTCAGTCAACAACTTGTTCCAGCTAGTCAAGCAATTCAAAGCGGTGTAGGTGCTTATACAAGTGGAGTGGATAAAGTGGCCCAAGGAGCTAATACTTTAAGTTCTAAAAACAGTACTTTAAACGGTAGTGTGAGTCAGTTAGCGTCAGGTTCTTCTCAATTAGCGCAAAAATCTTCTACGTTAACTTCAGGAGTTGGACAATTAGCACAAAAAGCTCCTGAACTAGTCGCAGGGATTAAAAAAATTTCTTCTGGAAGTAATCAGTTAAACCAAAAATCTTCAGAATTAGTATCTGGAATCACTACCTTACAATCTGGAACAAGCCAGTTAAATCAAAAATCTGAACAACTCCTTTCAGGTTCTTCTAAATTAACAGATGGATCACAAAAAATTGCAGAAGGTTCAGAAAAACTTGCTGATGGAGGAAATACCCTTTCAGCTGGATTGGAAACTTTATATGGTGGAGTGACTACTTTAAGTACAGGATTAATGGATGCCAATGAACAATTAGCATTAGCTTCTACCGAAGAAACAAATGCGAAAACTTTATCCAATCCATTGGCATTATCAAAAACAGATCATGATGCCGTAGCAGTCAATGGGATTGCGATGGCTCCATATATGATTTCTGTTGCATTGTTTGTGGCAGCATTATCAACGAATATGATCTTTGCAAAACTACCATCTGGAAGACATCCAGAAACACGTTGGGCTTGGTTTAAAGCTCGATTAGAAATTAATGGAATGATTGCTGTATTAGCAGGAATACTTGTTTATGGTGGAGTACACATGATTGGATTAACAGCAGTCCATGAAATGAAAACTCTAGTTCTTATTCTATTAGCAAGTGTCACATTTATGGCAATGGTAACGGCATTAACAACATGGAATTCTCGTGTGGGAGCATTCTTCTCATTAATACTCTTATTATTACAATTAGCCTCAAGTGCAGGAACTTATCCTCTTGCATTGACGAATGATTTCTTCAAGAGTATTAACCCATGGCTTCCAATGAGTTATTCAGTATCAGGATTACGACAAACTATTTCGATGGCAGGAACAATTCAAGAACAGGTTGTATTCTTAATTGTGACGTTAGTCATCTTTATGGGATTAGGCGTGATGGCGTATCGACCTGGTGCGGGGGAAGAGTAGAATTTAGGATAAATTAGAATGGAAGAAGCTAGTGAAAATCATTGCTAGCTTCTTTTTTTATAGCATTAAATTTTGAAAATAATATTTATGAAATGGAAAAAATAATCGTTAACACCTAATTATTTCGTTGTTTACAGGAAAAACACATAAATTATTAAAAAATAAACAAATTCGGTTGACGGCAGTTAAGAAAACGGTTACTATTATGTTGGATAAACAAAAAAATTTTTTCGGGTACGGCTGAAAAATTACAGTTAAAGAAGGGGAATAATTATGGGGTATCCTAAATTTATTGAAGGCTTATGTCAAGTGACATATGATATGTGGAATAAAGGCTGGGACGAATATAACGGAGGAAATGTTAGTTATCGTTTAACAGTTGAAGAAGCTGAAAATCTTGAAAGCAGCTTAGCTGGTACAGAGTATACGTACTATGCTGATAATAGAAAAGAAGTGGATGTTTTAGATGTTCCAGAACATGTAAGAGGAGAATATATTTTAATTACAGCTTCTGGAAGTCATTTTAGAACATTACATTCACAACCACATGTGGATACTGGTGTTATTAAATTAACGGATAAAGGATATCAAGTAGTTGCAGGTTTTGTTACAGGAAAACGTCCTACAAGTGAAATCTTCATGCATGTATTATCTCATGCAGCTAGATTAAAACAAAACCCAAATCATAGAGTAGTTATTCATAATCATGCAACAAATGTTGTGACATACTGCTTATTAAATGATGTAACAACTGAATCTTTATCATTAGATTTATGGTCAGTGTTAACTGAATCAATCGTAGTTTTCCCTGATGGAATTGCTGTTCTACCTTGGGAAGTGCCAGGAACTCAACAAATTGGTTCTGCTACAGCCAAAGAATTAGAAACTCATCGTTTAGTTGTTTGGAGTAAACATGGTGTTCTTTCTACTGGTGTAGATTATCAAGACTGCTTCGGATTAATTGAAACTGCAGATAAAGCAGCCCATATTGCATTAGATGTTCAACGAATCAGTGGTAAGAGCATTTATGAAAGTAATGTTCTATCAAAAGAAGATTTGAAGAAAATCTGTGCCGTTCTAAAAGTACCAGAAAGATATTTAGATTAATATGATTAATCTTAACCTGTTGGTGAATCCAGCAGGTTTTTTTAGTTTAAATACTAATTTAGTAAACCTGTTGTTGAAACAGATTTGTCATAGATAGAAATTTTCATAAAAAAAAAGAGAAATCCAAAATTTGATTTCTCTTCATAGATATAAGTGCCATATTTCATATGATTTTTTAGTGACATCGTAAGTATAAATATTTTATGGAGGTAATGATTAAAGCTTAAATTTTATTATAATCAGTAAGCGATATAGTAGTAAATTATTGGAAACTAATCCTCGCTAGTTTTTGAAAGTGAAATAGCTCTCCGGATTTTTTTAAGAACTTGTTCATTTTCTTCTTCATCTTTGAACATAATGATGGTATAAAGAATGTCCATTACAGTTTGGTAAAGAAGTCGAGAAGTTAGACTTTCTGTTCTATATTTTGCTTCTTGAGAAAATGCAATTACAGATTCAGTAGATAGTTTTAAAATTTTTCCAACAGGATTTCCTGTAATACATATAATTGGGCAATTATTTTTTTGTAAAATTTTTGCAAGGTTAATAGTCTCTAATGAATCGCCAGAGTGTGAAAATAAAAAAACGCAATCTTTTTTTGTTAATTTACTACAAATACTCAGTTGTATATGATAATCAGAAACATAATGACAGTTTAATTTAGAACGTAAAAACTTATGATATGAATCTAAAGCAATGACTGAAGACCCACCCTGTCCAAAAAAATAGATATTTTGGCTTTTTTCTAGCAAGCGTACAATTCGTTGTAAAGTCTTTTCGTCTAAGAAGTTAACTAAATTTTCTAATGATTGTTGATTAAAATGGATAGTTTTTTTAGCAACATCTATATATGAATCAGTGGGATCAATTTCTCTATAGTTAACAAGTCGTTCAGGTTGAGTAGGGCTTATAGAATTAGAAGCTAGTTTGATTTTAAAATCTTGAAAACCATTAAATCCTAATTTTTTAACGAAGTTATATATAGTAGTTTGAGAAATTTCTGTTTCATTGGCCATATCGGCTAATGTTTTATTGACTAATTCATCGTTTTTTAATTGTAAAAAATAGTCCACTAATGAATCTTCAGAAGTACTAAATTTATTTTTATTTTGTTTAATTATATTTAATAAATATATATTTTGCATAAGAAACCTCCACGTTTTCTATATCTACAGAGATAATAACATAACTAAAGTATAAAAGTAAATAAAAAATATTTTTTTATAAAAGTGTTTACAAAATAAAATTTAATGGTATACTTTTGATATAAGTTAACTTTGAATCAATTTATGGAAGGTGAAAAAATTGAAATGGACGTTTAGATGGTATGGCAATAACGATCCGATTACTTTAGATCATATTCGACAAATTCCTAATATGTATGGTGTTGTGGGAACGTTAGTAAAAAAATTACCCGGGGACCTTTGGACAAAGGAGGAAATCTTAGAATTAAAAACCTCGGTGGAATCAAAGGGACTTACTTTAGCAGGGATTGAAAGTGTTTCGATTCATGATTCAATAAAAGCTGGAACGCCTGAACGAGATCACTATATCGAAGTATATAAGGAAAATATTAAAAATCTTGGAGAACTTGGAGTAAATGTGATTTGCTACAGCTTTAAACCGATTTTTGGTTGGGCAAAAACAAATCTTGAATATGAATTACCAGATGGTTCTCATACGCTTGAATATGATGATAAAGTAGTCCAACAAATTGAACCTAAGCAAATGTTTGGATTAATAAGTGGACAAACTTCTGGATTTCAATTATCAGGTTGGGAGCCGGAGCGTCTTGCTAAATTTCAAAAATTAGAAGATATGTATAAAGGAATTACTGAAGAAAAATTATTCGAAAATCTTTGTTACTTTTTGGAAAGAGTGATTCCTGTTTGTGAAGAATATGGAGTGAAAATGGCGATTCATCCAGATGATCCACCGTTTGATATGTTTGGTCTTCCTCGTATTACTAAAAATAAAGAAGACATTTTAAAAATTGTAAATGCAGTTGATTCAGATTATAACGGAGTGACATTATGTACGGGTTCTCTTGGAGCCAATCCAGAAAATGATTTAGTTGAAATTATTCACTCGTTGAAAGGAAAAATTCATTTTGCTCATTTAAGAAATGTACAAATCCTTGGAGATAAACATTTCCTAGAATCAGCCCATCTAAGTAAAGAAGGTTCACTAGATATGTATGCTATTGTGAAGGCTTTGCATGATATCGAATTTGATGGAATTGCTCGTCCTGATCATGGGCGTACAATCTGGGGAGAAGTTGCAAGACCTGGTTATGGATTATATGATCGCGCCATTGGTATTTCATACTTACAAGGACTTGAAGAAGCAGTAGAAAAACAAAATTAAAGCTTAAAAGGGAGCTATATAATATGAAAATAGGAATTATAGGTCTCGGTAAAATGGGATTAAATTTAGCGTTAAATGCTAAAGAACATGATTTTGAAGTAGTGGGCTTTGATGTGTCGACAGAGTCAGTAGAAAAGGCTAAAAAATCAGGATTAAATGTTAGTAACTCTATAGAAGAACTGGTTGGAAATTTAGATGATGTTAAAGTAGTAATGCTTAGTCTTCCAGCAGGAAAAATTACAAATGAAGTTGTTAATGAATTATCAAATGCTTTAACAAGAGGAGATGTTGTTATTGATAGCGGAAACTCTAATTATAAAGATAGTTTAATTAACTATCAAATTTTAAAGAAAAAGGGAATATTTTTCCTTGATTGTGGAACTTCAGGAGGAATGAGTGGAGCAAGAAATGGTGCTTGTTTGATGATTGGGGGAGATCAAGAAGCTTTTGATAAAGTTAAAGATTTTTTTGAAGCAATTGCAATTGAAGATGGATGTCTGTTTGTAAATCAACCTTCTGCGGGACATTACTTGAAGATGGTACATAATGGAGTGGAATATGGAATGATGCAAGCCATTGGAGAAGGTTTTAACATTTTGGAACACTCTGACTTTAAATTTAATCATGAAAAAGTAGCAAAAGTTTGGAATAATGGCTCTGTTATTCGTTCTTGGTTAATGGAATTAGCTCAAGAGGCTTTTCGTAAAGATCCTAAACTTGAGAGAATTGAAGGTGTGATTGGAAGTAATGGAGAAGCAAAATGGACGCTAGAAGAAGCTCTTCGATTAGGTGTGCCGACTCCAGTGATTGCAGATTCGTTATTTGTAAGAAATTCTAGCTGTAGTACAGATGAGTTCTCAAATAAGCTAGTTTCCTCTTTAAGAAATGAATTTGGTGGACATGAAATGAAGATGAAATAAACATAGGGGGGGATTTTGAATGAGCAATCATAAAATTGCAATTGTAAACTCTAGTAGTTTTGGAAGAATATTTTCTAAACACTTAGAAAGATTAAGAGCAATTGGTGAAGTGGAATACTTTACATTTCCACAAGAAATTCCAGGAAAGGAACTGGCAGAAAAATTAAAAGGGTACGATATTATTATCGCAAGTGTAACTCCTTTCTTTAATGCGGAATTCTTTGAACATAAAGATGAATTACTGTTAATTTCAAGACATGGTATAGGATATAACAATGTAGACTTATTAGCGGCAAGAAAACATAATACAATTGTTTCAATTATTCCAGCACTCGTAGAAAGAGAAGCAGTTGCTGGTAATAACATAACAAACTTATTAGCTGTTATGAGAAGAACAGTTGGTGCTTTAGATGCTGTTGAAGAAAATCAGTGGGAAAACCGAGCTTCATTTATTGGACATTCTTTATATAACAAGGTAGTAGGTGTTATCGGAATTGGAAATACAGGAGGATGTGTTGCGGAAACACTAAAATTTGGATTCAGATGTAGAGTATTAGCATATGATCCTTATAAGAGTAAATTAGAAATTGAACAACATGGTGCAGAAAAAGTAGGATTTGAAGAATTGATTCGTAATTCAGATGTCATTTGTTTATGTGCAAATCTTACTGATGAAAATTATCATTTTATTTCTAAAAAAGAGATTGAAATGATGAAACAAAATGTATATATTTCCAATTCAGCTCGAGGAGCATTAGTTGATGAAGAAGCAATTGTAGAAGGATTAAAGTCTGGTAAAATTGCAGGATTTGCAACTGATGTGCTAGAAGTTGAACCAGGACGTGCTAATCATCCATATCTAGCGTTTGATAATGTAGTGATTACTCCACATACTTCTGCGTATACCATGGAATGTTTAGAGTCAATGGGTGAAAAATGTGTAGAAGATTGTGAGGTGATTGTTAAAGGGAAGCTTCCGGTAAGGTCTGTTCAAAATGAAAGTAACTATATTAAAATCAAGTCATAATAATTTTATGTTAATAAATAGTACTTGTGAGGATGTTTTTGTAGTAGATGGTATTATTTTATTTATGGTTAGTTGATTAAAAGAACACTTACTATTAATTAAGTCTATTTTTAATTATATATACTAATACAGAGTTAGAAAAATATATTTCTAATGAATAAAGGAGGAAAAAGGTAATGGAAACATTATCAGTAGTTCAAAGTTTGTTAATTTCCCTATGGGTTGCAGGCGTTATGTCTAGATGGCTTGGTGGTGGTGCGACGTTAACACTTCGTTTTTCACCATTAATGACTGGATTGATTTGTGGAGTTGTGATGGGTGATGTTGCGAATGCAATGATTGTTACAGCTGCTCTTCAATTGATTTATATGGGAGTGTTTTCTCCTGGGGGAACAATGCCGTCAGAACCTTCAATTGCTGCAGCGATTGCTGTGCCGGTTGCTTTGTTAGGGAAACTTACTCCAGAAGCAGCAATTGGGGTTGCCGTACCAGTTGGTTTGTTAGGAAGTTATTTATATCAATTAAGATTCTTTGTTAATACATTTTTAGGAAAATATATGGATCGTGCAGTAGAAAATATGGACGATGGTGCAATTAAACGTTCAATTATTTGGTATCCTACTATTGCTTCATTTGTATTATTTGTACCATTAGTATTTGGGGCTTTATATTGGGGAGCTCCAGTTATTGCAGATGTTATCGTTCAATTAAAAGAAACAGTAGTTCTTCACGTATTAGAAGTTGTCGGCGGTGGTTTAGCTGCAATCGGTATCTCTACAACAATCTATGTAATCGGACGTAAAGATTACCTCGTATTCTTCTTATTAGCATACTTCATGAGTGTAATCTTCAAACCTTTAAACATTACAATGGTTACTTATGCAATTATTGGTGTACTTGTGGCTGCTATTTTCGTAATGGTTACAAAAAGCAACAATCAACCAGTAGCTGCTAGCCCGGCTGCCTCATCAAATGCTCAATTCGATGATGATGGCGGCGACGATGATTTTTAATTGGAGGAATAGATAATGAATACTGAAACAACTCAAAAAAATCCTGCATTAGCTCCTGAAGAAATTACTCAAAAGGATGTTACTAAAGCATATTTAAGATGGCACTTCGCAAATGAAATTCCACACTCATTTGACCGTTATCTTGCACCATCATTGCTATATGGAATGATGCCTGTTCTTAAAAAATTATATAAAGATCCAGATAAAAGAAGAGAAGCATACAAGAGACAATTACTCTTCTTCAACACTCAATTAACATGGGGTGGTGGGGTCATCACTGGTTTAATGTCTTCAATGGAAAAAGAAAGAGCTCGTCAAGAGTATGAAAATGAAGAAATTACAATGACAGATGACTTAATGTACAATACGAAAGCTGGTTTAATGGGCGCTCTTGCTGGTATCGGGGATGCGATTGACTCAGGTACAATGCAATATATCTTTATTGCGATTGCTGTTCCTTGGGCTCAAGAAGGTAGTGCGTTAGGTGCATTATTCCCATTCATCGCATTTGCGTTATACCAAGTCTTTATCGGGTTATTCTTTGCTCGCCAAGGTTTTTCTTTAGGTAGAAATGCAACAAGTTTAGTTCATAGCTCTGGCGTTAAAGACATGATTAGTTTATTGTCAATTTTAGGTTTATTCATGATGGGTATCTTAGCCGGTAACTACGTTAAAGTATCTTCAAGCTTACAATTTACACTTTCTGGTAAAAACTTCGTCATTCAAGAATTACTTGATAAAATCGTCCCTGGTATTTTACCGTTAGCAGTAGTAATGGGTGTATATTATTACTTCGTTAAGAAGGGACTCAAAGTTACCCAAGCATTATTATGGTTAACATTGATCCTAATAATCCTTGCATCTGTTGGAATTTTATAATTTGGAGGTACCTATAAAATGGGTAAAGTTAATTTAGCACGTGTGGATGAACGTTTAATCCACGGACAAGTAATGATTACACTATCACAAAGAAATGGAGTAAACTCTATCTTCGTTGTCGATGATGTCGTTTCAAGAGATCCTTTCATGAAGGATTTATATAAGAGCGCTGGTAACCGTACTGGCCAAAAAACAATTGTAGTTTCTGAAGATAAAGCGAAATTCTATTGGGATGAATACAAATTCAAAGATTACAGCTGTATTCTAATTGCGAAAACTGTTGGTACAATTGCTAACCTTGTAAGATATGGCGTACCAGTAGAAGAATTAAACGTTGGTGGTGTTGCTAAGAAAAATGATGAAGATGTATTAGTAACGAAATCTGTATATTTAAACAAAGCAGATGCTGAAACTCTTAAAGATCTTCATGATAACTTTGGAGTTAAAGATATTTATTTCCAAGCTACTCCTTCAGCAGGTAAAACATCTTTAGAAGATGTACTTAAAAATTTTAATTTATAAGAGGTAGAACCATGGAAAGTAATCGCCAAATGAACGATTGGATTGTTCGTTATGGATTTCTTTATAAAAAAAGAAGTTCAAACAAACAAAAGGATAAATTTATTCAAGCTTTTCTCTCAGATGTTTTAACAATTCGAGATGATATCAATGTTATAGAAATAGAGGAGAAAAAAAGAAAATATCACAATATATATATTGGGGATATTTCTAATGCGGATAAAATTATTTCTACGTATTTCGATACGCCAATTGTTTCATTTGGCGATTATTATTTATCAGATTCAGAAAAAAATAGAAATAATATATTGATGCGAATTGCTTTTGAAAGTGTTATTAGTCTATGTATAGGGTTAGGAATTCTCTTTTTATTATTTCGTGTTTTAGAAGGAACAATTCTTACAATAGTTTTAACTATTTTTACTCTGCTATTCTTTTATTTTTTTAACAGAATAGTTAAGGGAAGAGCCAGTGCTAATACACAAATAAGAAATACATCATCTCTCATTATAGTGCTAAGTATGCTTTCTAAATACAAGAATGATAAGAAAGTAGCATTTGCTATTGTAGATGGAGGTAGTACTAATGAGGTAGGTCTTGTAGTTTTGAGGAACAAAACTAAAGTTCATTCAAAATTATACGAGTTAGATAGTGTAGGAATAAATAAAGATTTAAAAGTGAAAGAAATTATTTTAGATAGTATGAATAAAAAAATTATTAAAATCTATCCGAACATAGACCGTATAGGAAAGCTAAGTCTTTTAGGGAAAATAGATGGCGAAGTTTTAACTAGACAACGTCAAAAAATAGAAAATATATTGGAGGAAAAATAATGCAAATTTTAATTGTAACTCATGGTGAATTGGCTGCCGGATTTAAAGATGCAGCTGAGGTGATTTTTGGAGATGTAAAAGGAATCACAACAATTGGATTACATTCAGGTGAATCTGTTGAGGTATTTGGAGAGAAAATTTACAAAACATTATCTGCTTATGATGAAAATGAATCTATTCTTATTTTAGCTGATTTATTAAGTGCTTCTCCATATAATCAATCTGTGCTCTCTGTGAATAAATTAGCTGAAAACCGTGCTGAAAATATAAGATTAATTGCTGGAGTGAACCTTCCGATGGTACTTGAAGGAATTAATCAGCAATTGCTTAAAAGTGATTTAGATGATGTAGTAAAAGAGTTGAAAAAATATATAATCTCTGATGAGTATTTGTGGAAGAAAACAATTGTTTTAGAAGAAGACGAGGATGAAGATTTTTAGGGGGGAGACTCATGAGTAAAAGAGTCGCAATTTTCGATATGGATGGACTTTTTATTGATTCAGAACGAATTTATGCTGAAGGTTGGCATGCTGGACTTAATTATTATGGAATTGTTGCTCCGGATGGATTTGTTGAATCATTAGCAGGACAAAGCGCAAAAGAAAATGATTTGAAAGTTGCGGAATTAATTCAAGACAAGGATTTAGCAAAGGAAGTTCGAAAAATACGTGAACAATATTATCAAAAAAAATTACAAAATGGTGAAGTTTCAGTAAAAAAATTTGCTAAAGAAATTGTTGAACATTTAAAAATAAAAGGATTTAAAGTTATTTTAGCATCATCTTCAACCAAACAAAGGATAGATGAATTGCTAATGAAGAATTCTGTTAATAATATTTTTGATGCAATAGTTTGTATAGATCATGTTAAAGAACCTAAACCCGCACCAGATATTTATTTAGCAGCATTGAGTTTTTTTGACACTAAGGCAGAACAAGCTATAGCTTTTGAAGATTCAGTTATTGGGGCGACTGCGGCAGTAAGTGCTGGAGTTGATGTTTGCTTAGTGAACGAATCGTTAAATAAATATGGCTTAACAATAGATGATAGTAAATGCCTAGGTGTGTTTAATGATTTAGAAGAAACATACAATTTTTTGGAGGCGAATCGGGTATGTTAGTTGAACAATTAAAGGAAAACTATTTCTTTGCGGTTATTAGAGGGAAAGATAAAGAAGATGCAAAAAATATTGCACGTTACGCAATTAAAGGTGGTATTTATAATATTGAAATTACTTTTTCAACACCAAAGGCAGATGAAGTTATCAAGGAATTGATTGAAGAATTTAAAGATGACAAAAAAGTAATCGTCGGTGCAGGAACTGTAATGAATTTAGAACATGCATCTTTAGCAAAAAATGCTGGGGCTAAATTTTTAGTAAGTCCACATTTTTCAGAAGAATTGGCAAAATATGCTGTCAAAAATAATGTTGAATACTCTCCTGGTTGTGGAACAGTTACAGAAGTTGTTAATGCTATTAATGGTGGTGCTAAAATTGTTAAATTATTCCCTGGAGGAACTATTGGAAAAGATTTTATAAAAGCGATTCATGGTCCGATTCCTGATGTCGATTTAATGCCTTCTGGTGGTGTTTCAGCATCAAATGTAAAAGAATGGAGAGATGCAGGAGCTTGTGCAGTTGGTATAGGTAGTGCACTTTCTGCTAAAGTTTCAACTGAAGGATATGAAAGTGTTGAACGTGTTGCGAATGAATTTATAAAAGCTCTTGATTAAAAAGATTTGTAAGAATGAAGAAGATTTGAAGAAAATCTGTGCCGTTCTAAAAGTACCAGAAAGATATTTAGATTAATTTGATTAATCTTAACCTGTTGGTGAATCCAGCAGGTTTTTTTAGTTTTACGGATTTTCTATAAAAAATTTTGCAAAAACTGTGAAAATAGTAACAAATGATAACAAACTGATTTTTTCATAGGAATAGAATGTAAACAATCAATCAAAGGAAGTGATTTTATGAATTTTTCAGGAAAAGTTGCTATTGTGACAGGTGGAGCAAATGGGATTGGAAAAGAAGTAGTAAGAGGTATTGTTGAAGGTGGAGGTTTTGTAGTTATTGCAGATATTAATGAAGCCGCCGCTACGAAAACAGTAGCCGAGCTTGGAGCAGAACATACTGTGTTTGAATATATGGATTTAGGGAATCATGAGTCCATTGTTGCAAGCATGAAGAAGATTCTATCTGAACGTAAAGTAGATATTTTAGTCAATTGTGCAGGAGTTATTAGCGCGAAACCTTTTGATCAATTAACATATGAAGAATGGGAAAGAACTATTCGTATTAATCTTTCTGGATGTTTCTCAACGATTAGTACGATTTTCCCTCACTTTATTGAAAATAAAGGTGGTAGAATTGTTAATGTTTCTTCTGTTGCTGCAAAATTAGGGGGAGGACTTCTAGGTACAGCGGCATATGCCTCTTCTAAAGCAGGTTTAAATGGTTTAACAAAAGCTGTGGCTAAAGAAGGTGGAAAATACAATATTGCTTGTAATGCAGTATGTCCATCATTTACAAGAACAGATATGACAACTGTACTTTCTGAAGATAAAGAAAAGAGTCAAAAAGTGATTAGTATGATTCCTTTAGGACGTCGTGCAGAACCTGTTGAAATCGCTCAAATGATTTTATTCTTTGCGAGTGATTTAGCAAGCTTTATTACAGGGGAAATTGGCGACTGCGATGGTGGTATTACATTAGATGGTTGATTCTTCTTCCGTTTAGTAAAATTTTCAAAAAGGTATGTGAATGCAATGAAAAAGATTAAAATTCCTGGGGATACTATTATTGTTCCAATGTTTATTGGATGTTTTATTAATACATTTATTCCTCAAATTTTGCAAATTGGTGGGTTTACCACTCCGATTGTAAAAGGTGCAGGGCCATTAGTTGGGGCGTTCTTATTTGTCATTGGGGGAACAATTTCCCTTAAAAATACACCGAAGGCTGTTGTTCGTGGGGCGTCTATTATTATCGCAAAAATTATTGTATCGATTATTCTAGGATTATTGGTAGCGAAAGTGTTCAATGATAATTTCTTAGGATTGAGTGCAGTAGCGGTGATTGGGGCGATTTCAGTAGCGAATAATGCCATGTATGCGGGAATTGTCGAAGTTTATGGAGATGAAATTGATGCTGGTGCTGTTGGGATTACGACTTTAAGTGTTGGTCCAATGGTAACAATGGCAGTGTTAAGTACAGCAGGGCTTGCGAACATTTCCATTTGGAATTTGATTGGAACGATTTTACCGCTAGTTATTGGGATTATTTTAGGGAATGCCTTCCCTTATATGAAGAAGGTTCTATCAAATGGGATTACAGCAATTATTATTGTTGTAGGATTTTGTCTAGGGGCAAATATGAACTTTGGACAAATTCTTGAAGGTGGACTTCCTGGTATTTTACTAGGGGTGATTACAACCTTAATTGGTGGGGTTGCAGCGATTGCTGCAGATAAATTATCTGGAGGAAATGGAGTTGCAGGTGCTGCGATTTCTAGTACAGCTGCAAGTGCCATTGCAACACCAGCGGCGCTTTCTGCAGTAGATGCTTCATTCAAAGCCATTGAAGCAACTGCTACAACTCAAATTACAGCTTCTGTTATTGTAACGGCTATTTTAACACCAATCTTAACAGCGTATATTGCTAAAAGAGTTCAACAAAAAGAAAAGAATGCATAATAACAAAAACCACTCCGTAACGTTAAGCGGAGTGGTTTTTATTTTAATCTAAGAAATACGTATGTTTAGCTTTCCATTCTAGTACTTTAATACGAATCCAAAATCCGTAAATTCCTAATGTAATAATACATAAGAAAAACCATTTGATCCAGTTTCTAAATAGTTCAAGAGCAGTGCCATCAAACCCAAGACGACGTCCTTCAATCACGGTGTGTTCAATTTCCCATTTATACATGATGCAGATTGCCCAAGGAGTTCCTAGTCCAAAGGTAAGTGTAATAATAAAAAATGAAATGATATAACTTAGAATATAGGTTAACATTCCACCATCAAAATAACTTTTTTGCATGATAAATCCTCCCTCCATTAGTTGTGTGTAGTGTAGCATGTAGGAGGATTTTTTGTCAAAAAATTATGAAAAGGTAAAATATCAGACGAATGGATGACGTCAGTTGTAATGTTTTCAGAAAAGGTATAAACTAAAGAAGATATAGAAATGGGGGTTGAGTGATGCAATTTAATTGGAGTAGTTTAGGTGCATGGAGTAGCATTCGGAATATTGTTGATATTGTGATTGTGTGGTACCTATTATATAATCTATTACTCATCATGAAAGGCACAAGAGCTGTACATTTGATGAAGGGCTTGGCAGTGATTGCAGGGGTAAAATTCATCAGTTATATGTTTGGGTTAATTACTCTTGACTGGATTATGAATTTAGTAATCCAATGGGGAGTTGTGGGAGCTATTGTCGTCTTTCAACCAGAAATTCGAAGAGGGCTAGAACATATTGGTCGTTCGAACTTTTTCTCAAGGAGAGCTTCGGGAACGAATCAAGCTCAAAGGATGATTGAAGAGTTAAATATTTCTGTACAATATATGGCGAAACGAAGAATCGGTGCATTAATTTGTATTGAACAATCGAATTCTTTAGAAGAATATATTAATACGGGGATTCCTTTACAATCACGAATTTCAAATCAATTAATGACGCAAATTTTTATTCCGAATACACCTCTTCATGATGGTGCGGTGATTATTCGTGGTCATGAAGTGGAAGCAGCGGCATGTTATTTACCATTATCAGAAAGTAAATTTATTCCTAAAGAATTAGGAACAAGACACCGTGCAGCTATTGGTTTAAGTGAAGTAACAGATGCTTTAATTATTGTTATTTCAGAAGAAACAGGGAAGGTTAGTGTCGCATTGCGTGAAAAATTATTACGTGAGCTAACTCCGGATGAATTTGTAGAAGTGTTAAGTAAACATTTAATTACAAAAGAAACTTCTCAAAAAGATTCGACTATCCTAACAATGATTATCGATTTCTTTAGAGGAGGTCGTATGAATGATTAGTAAATGGATGACGAAAAAATCATTTTTAGTGTTTATATCCTTTATTTTGACAATGGCTTTATTTGTATACGCAAGTGAATCAAGTCCAAGTAGACAGTCGTCTTCAGTGTCAGTTCAGACAACTTCGAATACAATTGGCAATGTTCCGGTGTATGTTGATATCGATAGTCAATTATATACAGTTACTGGCTTGCCGGAAGCTGTTACGCTAAGGGTAGAAGGATCTAGTAGTTCCTTATTAACGGTTGTAGGAAATGGTTCCTATCGTGTAAAAACTCCTAATTTAAATGAACTAGGAACAGGAAAACATATGATTACCTTACAAGTAACAGGTTTACCTTCAGGAGTAAAAGGATCCGTTTCTCCAGAGACGGTTGAGATTATGATTGAAAAGAAAGCGACGGTTGAATTGCCCGTTTCAGTAAATGTAAATCGTGCAAATTTACCAGGAGCTTATAAAAATGGACAAGCTTTAGTGAGTCCTGCTAGAGTAACGATTTCTGGACCAGAATCACTGATCAATCAAGTAGAAAAGGTTGTCGCAAATGTGACAGTACCGGAAAATACAAAAGCAGACTATACTTCTTCCGTTGCAGTACAAGCGTTGGATGCAACCGGAAAACCTCTGGCACTAAAGATGGAACCGGAACAAGTTCAAGTAAGAGTACCAATAACAACGAATAGCAAAAAAGTTCCTATTATATTGACGACAACAGGAAGTGCGGGTACACAATATTCCTATCAGTTGAAATCTGATACCAAAGAGGTTACAATTTTAGGAGCTCAAGAAGTGTTGGATAAATTGACAGCCATTCCTGTAGTGGTAGATGTCAGTCAAGTAACTAAAACAACAACACAAGTTGTGAAGATAACTCTTCCAACTGGAGTGGATAGTATCAATCCAGAAAATATTTCTGTTGAAGTGGTTGTCACATCTACAACACCAGAAACAACAGAAACGACGCAGACAACGCAAACTACACAAACAACAAGACAATAGAAATTGATAGAGATTTAAAGGAGATTGAACATGGGCAAATATTTTGGAACAGATGGTGTAAGAGGAGTAGCAAATGCAGAATTAACACCAGAATTAGCGTTTAAATTAGGACGTTTTGGTGGCTATGTCTTATTACAACAAGCAGGTGGGGATAAACATCCACGTGTGTTAGTCGGAAGAGATACTCGTATTTCAGGACAATTATTAGAACATGCTTTAATTGCGGGATTATTATCTGTAGGGATTGAAGTCATGCAATTAGGCGTTATTCCAACACCAGGGGTTTCTTATTTAACACGTGTGCAAGGAGCGGTAGCAGGGGTTATGATTTCTGCATCTCACAATCCAGCACAGGATAACGGCATTAAATTCTTTGGAGCAGATGGTTTTAAATTATCTGATGAAACAGAAGCAGAAATTGAAGCTTTATTAGATAGTCCAGAAGATACATTACCACGTCCTTCAACAGATGAATTAGGAACAGTGGATGATTATTTAGAAGGAACAATGAAATATAGTCAATTTTTACAACAAACAATTGACGGCCCTCTAACAGATATGAAAGTAGCGTTAGATGGTGCAAATGGAGCAACTTCAGCAGTCCTAAATCGTTTATTTGCAGATTTAGAAACAGAGTTTTACACAATGGGAAATAAACCAAATGGTGTGAACATTAATGATGGAGTGGGTTCAACACATCCAGAAGCTTTAGCAGAATTTGTAAAAGAAAATGGTGCAGATTTAGGATTAAGTTTCGATGGAGATGGAGACCGTTGTATTGCTGTTGATGAAAATGGTGAGATCGTGGATGGCGATAAAATTATGTTCATTTGCGGAAAATACTTACGCAGTGTAGGACAATTGAACCAAGATACCATTGTTTCAACAGTCATGAGTAACTTAGGATTCCATAAAGCAGTTGAAGAAGAAGGAATGATCGCTCTTCAAACAGCGGTAGGAGATCGCTATGTTGTAGAAGAAATGCGTAAAAATGGCTATAACTTCGGTGGAGAACAATCAGGACATATTGTATTCTTAGATTTAAATACAACAGGGGATGGATTGTTATCAGGAATTCAATTAATGAATGTTATGAAACAAACAGGTAAAAAATTAAGCGAATTAGCCAGCGAAGTACCAACTTATCCTCAAGAATTAGTGAATATTCGAGTGAGCGATAAAAATGGTGCAATGGAAGTTCCAGCGATTAAAGAAATTATCGACACAGTGGAAGCTGAAATGGCAGGAAATGGTCGTGTGCTTGTTCGTCCAAGTGGAACAGAACCATTAGTACGTGTCATGGTAGAAGCACCAACAGATGAACTATGTCATGATTATGTAACACGTATCGCAGATGTCGTTCGTCAAGAGATTGGATTAGACTAAGAAGTGAAGTTTAAAAGGGAGAGCAACGAGAGTTGCTCTCTTTTTTTGTGTGGGGAATTTATGGTTTGTAACAAAAAAATCCCCCGCAATTATGCGAAAGACTAAAGTTTATAATTCGACCATTTATAACCCGCGTGTTGGTCAGTGGTAGATGTAATATGTGGAAGAAATAGAAGTAGTTTTTTTCTAATATTTTTATTAAGAAGACCAGTTAACTTTTCTTGCTTTCGTAGGTTTGAAACGTTTCTTGTCAACGAGTTGTAATTTTATTTCCTTACAATTTTTGATAGAGTTATCATTGATTTTAAGACTTCTTGGGAAGTAAAGATTTCCTTGCTCACGTGATAATTCAACGGTATAACTTATCTCGTTATTTAATTTGAAAACTACAAAATAAATGTTATCTCTTCTAAATCGTTTGCCAACTTCTTTGTTCAAAATATTATTTGTTGTGTAGAATTTACATTGGATTAAATGCAACATTTGGTAAAGTAATAGAGTTCCAATAATTTTGAACTTGTTTTCATTAAACCACCCATTATCCGCTTTTTGCAAACGTTCTAGTGTCCAATCATCTTTTAAACCTTCAAAAATGTTTCCTGCATTATTTGATGGTAAATTCACATGATGTTCTCTTGATAATCCTAATAGATGAGGAATGGACGAGTTAGGAACAGAGAGAATTATTTCAGGATAGTCTATCATATTTGTTAGATAAACATACTTGTACTGTGAAACATATGTCTCAATCACATTGGCTAAGCAAGACATATTAACGTTATGAATATTGATATTTCCATCAAAATTTTTAATCCATTCCAAAGTATATGTCATTTGAATCTTCTCCTAAAATATAAAAAAAGAAGGGCGCATCTGCACCCTTCTCTTCCACGTATTGAGTTTCACCTCACGCTAGATATGCCCTATCTATTCCTCAAGGGTAGGCAGTCCTGTTATTTTTTTTCTCATCAAATAGTTAAATTGATTGATGAGCCCACAGGCGGGTGCAGACCATATCCACTAGCCCACAAGTAATTTTTAATTTTTATTTGTTTATATTGTACTTGTAAAATCCATGATTGTCAAAGTAATAGAATTACTAACAAAAAAATAATACCGCTCTAACTTTGGAAGAGTGAGCGATGTTATTTATAATATCGTAATTCAGCCACCGTCTTTTTATCGGGCTACATTAGAGTCGAGTTGGCGCTCGGCTTTTTTTGTATCTTCATTATACCCAAAACAAAACGAATTGCAAACTTCGCAAATTCAAGTGAAATTGTCTCAATGAAACACAAGTAAAAATGTCCTATATCATGAAGTGCTCTCTTTTTCAATATACTTGGTCATCGGTCTCGTTAAGATTTTCTTTTAAATAATCTAATATAATCTTGTTTACTATGTATAATGTTAGAAATGAAGATGGCTTTTCTATCTTCTAAGATATGATAGAAGGCTAAATAATTTCCTAAAACGATACAGCGAGTTTTGTATGGGGGATAGATGATTTTTCCGACTCTTTCATCTGCATTAAACCCGGCTTCAGGGAAAATTGTTAAGCGTTCTAATCCGTGAAGAATATTATTAACCGTATTAATTCCTGCTTGCTCTGAAAAGTACATAGTTTCAATGTAGTTTTTAATAGTTCGAAGTTGATTTTGAACATATTCTGGAATTATTAAGCTATACGAGTTTGATTCAAATTCCAAGGTTAGCCCTCACTTCGTTTACAGTATAGATTCTACCTTGTTCTAAATCTTTGAAACTTTGAGTGATTTCAGATCTTAATTGTGTCAATAATTCTTCTCGTTCTTTATCGGTATCTGTCTCAAAGGGTAATTTTTTATTTTGTACAATATTTTCTAAAAAAAGATTGAAACTAGCTGTCATATCCAGATTATGTTCAGAGATAATTTCTTTTGCTCTTTCAAGCAAATCACTATTTGTTCTAAAGTTAACTTGAGTATTTTTTTCTAAGCTATACATTCTAATTCCTCCTTTTAGCTTATTTTATCACTAATAACTATTTCTGTATAGCAGGAGCTATACAAAAGCTTGTTGAAGTTAGTTAAGTAATTTTAGAGTACCTATTCCAACTTCAAAGCCGTACTTTTTGAAAAAAAGAAAAGGAATGGTACAATAATGGTATCGAATATTAGAGGAGTTAGTATGAATACAACAATCAAAACATGCGCACAGACACGTGCAATTCAGTCTAGAAGAATTTTTCCATTTGATGTAAATATGCATCAAACATTATTTGGAGGGAATTTAACACGTATTATTGACGATTGTGCATCGATTACGGTGTCTCGTCACTGCCGTCGTTTAGCAGTGACTGCTTCAGTTGATGCGATGAACTACTTAAAACCATTACCATTAGGACATTCTGTTTGTGTGGAAACGTATATTTCTGGTGTTGGAAAGAAAAGTATGGAAGTCTTTTGTAAAGTAGTAGGAGAAGATGTTTTAACAGGTGAACGTTATTTGGCAGCGACTAGTTTTTGGACATTTGTAGCTTTACCTCGAGAAGGGGAAACGGATTTTGCAGTTCCAGCGATCGAACCGGAAACTGCAGAAGAGAAATTCATTTGTAGTGGCTATGAAGACAGACGTTTAGCTCGATTAGAACAATTGAAACGACAAGAAGAATTAATGAATCATGTTTCTATTCATAAACCTTGGATGGAATCATTGTGACAGTAATGTAAGATTATCACTGTTTTTGTTAGAAAAAATCAAGGATTTTTCATATTTGATTTGTTAAAGTAGTCTTATCAAATGATTCACACTGAAAAGATTACTGGAGGAAATTATGAATAAACAAAGTGCCATTGAATTTAATAGAAAGTTGATTCAATTCTTTACAATAGCGGGAATTATCCTAACGATTTATTTAGGATATATCATTGCCAAACATCATTATTTTGAAGTTGGAGGAGCGTTCCAGCAGTTGGTTGGCAATTTGGGAATGTATGGAGTATTATTCTTTATCTTCATTCAAATTGTACAAGTCGTTTATCCGATTATTCCGGGTGGCTTAACTTGTGTCGTTGGGCATCTTGTATTCGGACCTTTATATGGGTTTATTTATAATTTTATTGGCATTATGATTGGCTCAATGATTAATTTTTGGCTAGCAAGACGGTATGGAGAGACAGTTGTTCAAGCATTTGTTTCTCAAGCAACTTATGATAAATATATTGGCTATTTAAATGATGGGAAGAAATTCGAACGTTTCTTCTTCTGGGCATTAGTGTTGCCAGGATTCCCTGATGATTTCTTATGTATGGTAGCAGGATTAGGGAAGATGACATTTAAAAAATTCGTAGCGATTTGTTTAGTGGCAAAACCTGTCACACTATATGTGTATACATTAATAGCAGCAGAAGGAGTACAAGTTCTTTTTAAATGGATTCAAGGGTAGAGGTGTTTCAGTGAAAAAAATCATGATTGGATTGGTTCGAGGATATCAAAAGTGGATTTCTCCATTATTTCCACCAACTTGTATCTATCGACCAACTTGTTCCACGTATATGATTCAAGCAATTGAAAAACATGGAGTTATTAAAGGTGTAACGATGGGAATTGGAAGAATTCTAAGATGTCATCCGTTTATTTTAGGAGGGCAAGATCCCGTTCCAGATGAATTTACACTTAGACGACACAAAGATTATCG
>NZ_CAUUHX010000007.1:0-48489 GCF_963545075.1 uncultured Granulicatella sp. | reverse complement strand
TACTGGAAAAATCGAGACCTAGGCTCGATTTTTAGCCATGAGATTCGCGCAAGCGAAGCTGCTGGCGTCCCTTACTACTACAAATGAAGTCTATTCCTACGCCTCCAATTCCACAAAAACAACCTTTAAATAATCACTCAATGGCGTATATGGCGCCACTGGGAAATCCATCGGCAATTTCTTCTGATGTGCCAAACGATATCTTCTACCAGAAGAACGAAGTCCCTTATGAATCATCTCTAAAAATTGCTTCTCAGAAACATTTGCCGCATTCGTCGATAAAATCAAATTCCCATTTTTTGCTGTTAACGGAACTAATTGCTCCACTAAACCAGCGTAATCCTTCGCAACCGAAAAAGTTCTCTTCTTTGTGCGAGCAAAACTAGGAGGATCTAACACAATCGTATCAAACGTTAAATCTTTCTTTGCAGCATATTTAATATAATCAAATACATCCATTACATATATTTTCTGCTCAGATGCATCTATCCCATTTACTTCAAATTGCTCCTTAGTCTTCTCTAAACTTCGATTGGCAACATCCACACTCGTTGTTTGAACCGCACCACCCATTGCTGCAGCAACAGAAAACGCACCTGTATAACTAAATAAATTCAAAATAGTTTTTCCTGCACTATAGTCATCTCTTAATAATGTACGAACTTCCCGTTGATCTAAAAAGATTCCAGTCATCAATCCTTCATCAAGATATGTTGCATAACGAACTCCTTCTTCTTGAACAATCAATGGTTCACTCGCATTAATCCCTCGTACAAATTGACTTTCTGGTAGTTTTTCTTTTGAAGCATAACGAATCTTTTCATAAATACCTTGAACACTTGGAATTGCTTCTTGCAATTGATCTACTATCAACTCTTTCCATTGATAAATCCCTGCACTATACCATGAAACAACGACAAATCCATCGTACCAATCAATCGTAATCCCACCTAGTCCATCTCCTTCTCCGTTAAACAGGCGAAAAGCTGTCGTACTGTCATCCATCATTAAAGCAGAACGTTTTTGTGCTGCCTTTTGGAATAAGCCTTTTATGAATTGAGGTGTTAATTTCTCGCCATCTTTTTTAGAATAGACCCAACCGATTCCTTTATGTTGAAATCCTACATAAGCCATTGCTAAAAATTCTTTTTTCTCATCACAAACACGGACACATTCGCCCTCTTTTGCTTCCAATGGTTTTGCTAAATCTTCTTGATTTAATAAAGGAGATCCCTTTTTTACTAATTTTGCGGCTTTTGTTTTTAAAATGATTTCTCTCATAATTCTAATCTCCTTTTTCTCTCTTTATATTTTTTATAACACCAATATCCCAAAACACTTCCCAACACATTACAAATGACATCATCAATATGAGTGACACCTGTTGAAAATAACCATTGACTAATTTCTATGTAAAAGAGAAATCGATAAACCCGCCCAAAAAGATAGTTTATAATAACTCTTCTCCTTTAATAAAATCCCACAAAATAACCCAATTGGCATAAACCAAATAATATTCCCAAATACATTATAATATGCTGCAAATAGAGATCCGTGTGTAAATAATTTTACACTATCTACAAAAGGTATCCAATAAATTTCTTGCAACGGTCGTGGTGAAACTGTCATCAATTTAAAAATACTTGATTGTCGAAAAATCGTAATATTTAATAATACAAGTAAATAAAAAATAAATAAATGAAGATAACTCTCTAATTTCCAATCGATTTTCAGTCGATAATAGTTTCTAAATAAGAGAGAAATCGACCATACTCCTAACCATCCTATAAAGAATATAAGAGCATGATCGATACTATTCATTAAAAGACGAATCAAAGGGAAATGGTTTATTCGTCCGTCCAACAGTTGTTCTAGCCATTGATAGATTGGTTCTAAAAAAAACATTTCCCGATTCATCCCTTTCCTTATTCTTTTTCTTGTTTTCCAGGGAATGTAAGTGTAAATGTCGTTCCCTTTCCAAGTTCACTATCTGTCTGAATTGTGCCATGATGACTATTCATTAATGAATGAACAATCGCTAAGCCAATTCCAGACTCTCCATATTTTGTACTCTTTCTTGAAACATCTGCTTTATAAAATCTTTCCCAGATTGCTTCGACTTCTTTTTTACTAATTCCAATTCCATCATCAATAATTTGCACAATGGCATTCGAATCTTCATTCCAACCTTTAATGAGAATATGACCTTTATCCGTAAACTGGTTCGCATTTTTCGTCATATTCACTAAAATTTGAATAAAGCGATCATAATCCGCATAAACTGTAAAGTCTTCTGGACATTCACAGCGTAAGTCATTTCCTTTATTCTTAGCTAATTCTTGCAATTGATCGACAACATTTTGTAAAGCTTCTGCTCCTGAGAAATTTTGCTTCACTAATACAATTTGATCGGAACGAATCTTTTCATAATCTAGATTTTCATTTACTAATCGAATCAATCGTTGTGTTTCATTCGTAATTAATTCTAAACTTCTCTCACGACGAGACTCTGGTATCATGTGGTGAATTAATCCTTCCAGTAATCCATTCATTGTTGTGAGTGGTGTTCTCATCTCATGAGCTACATCCATCATTAATTGACGTCTTAAATTCTCTTGTCGTTCAATTTCTTGTTCAGATTTTTGTAATGATTCTGCCATTTTATTGAAGTCCATTACTAAATCATCGAACTCATCTCGTTTTTGAGTTGGCAGTGAAATATCATAATTTCCTTCTGCAATTTCGTGGGTCGCTTTTCTCAAGCGATTAATTCGTCTTGTTTGATAGTTGGCAAATAAGACACTCAGAATCACTCCTGCTACTGCTGCTGAAGAAAATCCTACTAAAATAGAATTTCTTAATTCCGCCATTTCCGTTTCAATACGACTTAATGGGCTAGAAATTGCTAGAAAACCATTATAAGTTTGATTTTTAAAAATTGGATAATAAATCGTTACTAAATCTGCTGCTTCTCCCACAAAATTATGCTTTGTTTGCTTCATATTAACCGCAGAACCATCTTGAAGATGTTGTAATTCATCATCTGTTAATGAACTTTTAACATTTAATACCGTTGCTGGATAAGTCATTTTATTATCTTTATCAAAAATCGCAACTCCTAAATGTTCATCTTTCAACAAGGATAAGCTGCTATTAATTTGTTCAGCTGTTAAATCATTTACTAAAATCGCTTTGGCATATCCAAATAGTTGTTGCGACCGCTGTAAGAAAATTTTATTCGTCATGACATTATAAAATAATAGCCCACAAACAACAACGGATACTAATACAACTGATAAAAATCCTACTAATTGTTGGTAAAAATATTTCATCTTCTAAATCCCACTATCATCAAATTTATATCCAACACCCCATACCGTTTGAATAACATGAGGTCCAACTGCTTCAATTTTTTGACGTAATTTTTTAATATGTGCATCAATCGTACGCTCATCACCGTAAAATGGGTCTTCCCAAATTTTCGTTAATAAGTGTTCTCTTGAGAAAACTTGACGAGGATGTTGTGCCATTAAGACTAATAAATCAAACTCTTTCGGAGTCAATCCATCAATTTTCACGCCATCAATAAAGGCTTCATGAGTTTTTGTATTAATCGAAACGTGTTTTGTTTCAATATCAAATTGTCCTGAACTTGTTGGAGCTTCGCTAGAAGTTCCTCGACCAATACGGCGATGCAATGCTTTAATTCGCGCCATCATAGTTAAGGGACTAAATGGTTTTGCAACATAATCATCTGCCCCAATTTCTAAACCAATAACTTGGTCACTTTCTGAATCTCTTGCTGTTAACATGACAATTGGTACTTGCTCATTCATTTGACGAATTTGACGACAAATTTGCATGCCATCCATTGAAGGTAAGTTTAAATCTAAAATCACTAAATTCCATTTATCTTGGTCATTAACAAATGCATCATAGCCTTCTTTCCCATCATGATAAAATTCCGCTGTCCAACCTTCTTTTTCAAAAAACATTTCCATCATTTCACATACTGCTTCTGTATCTTCAATCATTAAAATATGCATCTTACTTCCCCCTTTTTGGATGATTTCACACTTAGTATACCTTAATTTTATGAATCCGTTAACTAGAAAGTATGAAGATTTTGTGAAGATAAAAAAAGAGACAACCGAAGTCGCCTCAGAATTTTTCAATTTATTTTGTTTGTATTATGGTTTTTTGAAGAACTTCCAACAAATGACACCACCAATGACTACAATTACCGCTATACCAATCATCATTGCTCTATTATGTTCGACCGAAATTACCCCACATGGCTCTAGAGCTGAAATTCCACCCGTCCGTTCTGTATATTTTTCATTTAAATAAGCAGCTAATACCTTTTGAGCTGTTTCATATGGATAAAGTGTATCAAATTTTAACATCCCTACTTTACTCTTCATTTGACCTTCTTCAAATGGTAGTGAGTGAATGAGCATGCGATACTCGTTATCTGCTAACTTCACTAAAACAATTGGATCCATCATTACTTTCGTTGGTTGAATATAATATAAGGCTTGAGGAGAGATTGATTGCTCTTTTAGCACCTTTTCTATTTTTTGATCAAACGGTTCTTCTCCTTCTTCGTATTCACCAACAGAAGTAATATCCCATTTTCCAATTTGTTTTTCTTGTTCTGCAACACTCTCTGCACTCATCAATCCATTTGCTACGGCTTTTTTCGCTTCGTCTCTATCAAAATCCTTTACAATATCAAATCGAATCTCTATTTTTGGTTGTAGATGAGTAGTTGGAACAAGCCAATAATACTCTGTCTTTTGCAATTCTTCTTTTAAACTTACATCATCCATCTTAGGAACAGTTTCCAAAAATGACGCTTCTTCATACACTTTCACCGCTTTATCCCATTGAATATCCGAAGATAGAAATAATTGATTCAACCTCTCCTCTGATTTTGTTGCTAAGGTTTCAAATTCACTTTGACCAATATCAGAAGCCATATTCTCACTTTCCATTGCCAACGCAGTCGAACTTCCTAAAGTAAATACTAATAAACCAAATAGTAAAGCAATCATCTTCTTCATGTTATTTCCCCCATTCTTCATGAACCATCCTTGCATCCTATTTATCAAACTCTGTATATCGTCAACCTTTAGCATTCATTTTTACTCATTATCTCTAATCAACGATGCATCGTAGTTACACACCTCCATGTTATATAACTCACGTATTTTAATACTATTGTACTGAAACACATCAATCTTGTAAACGGTTACTTTTCAAAAACTTAAAAAAGAGCTAAGTTCATCCACTTAGCTCTTTCTCATCAAAAAACGATCAATCTTATTCTTGTAATTTGAATCGTAAACTATTCAATTGATCCATCTGTTCATCGCTCCATGGTGAGCGACGTCTGGAAATTTCTTGATATTGCCTCGATAATTGATCTTGTTTCTTCTTACTTCTTTGAATTTCTTTAAAAAATTCTCTTGCAGATTTTCTTAAAGCACCTTTTTGAAAAATGACCCATTGTTCTGCTAAATCGCTCGTTGCTACCGACACTTGAATCACTTGCGTATTCATTTCACTAACGGTTCTCTCAATATATTCATCTGCCGTTTCATCTTCTGCTGTAAAGATGACTTTCACTTGAGAAGATTCAAACGACTGAGTAATTCCTGGAACAAATTGTGCATCAAAAACAATCCACACTTCAACGTGTTCAAATTTTCTAAAATTGGCGCAATGATGGATGAGTAAATCACGAGCACTTTCTAAATCACCTTGTTTTTTTAAACTCACTAATTCAGGCCATGCTCCAATCATATTATACCCATCAATGATATATAATTGTTTCTTCATAAATCACCTATTAATGACGAGAGCGAAAAACTTCATACATCATTAAAGCACTTGCGACACTTGCATTTAAACTTTGAACATGTCCTGTCATCGGAATCGTAATCATCTCATCTACGGCATCTTTAACAATGCGAGATACTCCTTTTCCTTCATTACCCATCACAATCGCAATTGGACCTTTTGTATTCCATTGACGATAATCCGTTCCTTTCATATCTGTCCCAAATACCCAAACTCCACGTTCTTTTAATTGTTCAATCGTTTGAGTTAAATTCGTCACACGAACAACGGGAACATGCTCGATAGCCCCTGTAGAAGCTTTTGCTACAGTAGAAGTTAAAGAAACACTTCTTCTCTTCGGAATAATAATACCGTGAACTCCCGTAGCATCTGCAGTACGTAAAATACTTCCTAAATTATACGGATCTTCAATTCCATCTAAAACTAAAATAAACGGATCTTCATTTTTTTCCTGAACTTTTTCAAAAACATCTTCTAAAGTCGCATATTCATATGCTGCAATGGAAGCAACAACTCCTTGATGGACAACTTCCCCAACAAGATCTTGTAATTTAGCTTTCGGAACATTTTGAATTTGAATTCGATGTTCTTTTGCTAAATCAATAATCGGTGTAATTTCTTTTCCAGATAAAGCTTCTTGAATCCATAATTTATTCACACGTTCTGGTTGTTGTAAAGCTTCTCTTACTGCATGACGTCCATATACAAAATCTGTGGACTCTTGTTCATTTGAAGAACTTTCCGGTGTATATTTTGGACGAGGTGCTTTAGCCTCTTTTTTGAAGCCCTTTGGTTGACTTCCTTTTCGTCTATTCGAATTTTTTTCTTGTCTAGCCATGTTTTTCCTCCACTTGTTGAATACACCATGCAATCACTTCATCTAATCGCTCTTTTTGTCCACTTAAATATAAATAGCCAATCATTGCTTCAAATCCTGTAGACATACGATACGTAATGACATCCGCATTTTTTGCCTTAGTATGACTCTTCGCATTTCTTCCACGTTTGAAGTATTCTAATTCTTCTTCTGATAAAAATGACTCGCTATCCAACATTTGTTGAATTAAATTTGCTTGAGCCTTGGCAGAAACATAACGAGTAGCTTCACGATGCAAGACATTTGGTTTCGTCTTCCCAGTTCTTAACACATGTTGACGAATATATAATTCATAAATGCCATCACCCATATAAGCTAATGTTAATCCATTTAATAAATGCCAATCTTTAATGATTTCCATTATACTCTTCTCCATCTTGTTCCTTGAGCAGTATCTTCTAACACGATTCCTTGAGCTTTCAATAATTCTCTAATTTCATCGCTTCGTGCAAAGTTTTTCGCTTTTCTTGCCTCTAAACGTTCGTCAATTAATGCTTGAATTTCATCATCTACTAACTCTTCTTGAACTTCTTTCATTCCAAAAATCGCAAATAATTGTTCAGCTTTTTGTAATAATTTTTCTAAAATAACACGTGATACTGCTTCACGTTCTAAATAAACATTCCATTCTTTTACGAATTGATATAAAACAGTCATCCCATTAGCAGCATTAAAATCATCATCCATTTCTTCTTGGAATTTGCCTTCTAATGCTTCAAATCCAGCCCATACTTCTTGGTCATCTTCTAATGACTCAACTGCATTCTCTAACCGATAACGTGTATTGCTAAAAGTTGTTTGAATTTTTGACACATTCGCTGTTGCTTCTTGTAATGAAGACTCACTGAATTTTAACGGTCTACGATAGTGCGCACTTGCTAAGAAGAAACGTAAAATTTGTGGATCAATTTCTTTAATAATATCGTGAACTAATACGAAATTACCAAGAGATTTACTCATTTTTTCGCCATCTTCACCCATTGTTACAAAGGCATTATGCATCCAATAACGAGCAAATGGATGTCCAGTTTTTGATTCACTTTGCGCAATTTCATTTTCATGGTGTGGGAATGCTAAGTCTTGTCCGCCACCGTGAATATCAATCGTATCTCCTAAATGTTTCGTAGCCATTACAGAGCATTCAATATGCCAACCTGGGCGTCCTTTGCCCCAAGGAGAATCCCAACTAATTTCACCTGGCTTAGCACTTTTCCATAGTGCAAAGTCTAATGGATTTCTCTTTTTGGCATCATCTGCACTTTCCGTTCTTTGGCTAGCTCCTACTTGTAAATCTTGAATACTTTGATCACTTAATTTTCCATAATCTTTGAACTTTTCAGTGATGAAATATACATCTCCACCAGATTCATATGCTGCTTCTTTTTCGACTAATTCCTTTACAAAGGCAATAATATCATCCATTGTATTCATAACGGTTGGATTTAAAGTTGCTTTTTTAACGTTTAGAGCTGCTGTATCTTCATAGAAAGCTTCGATATATTTTTTAGAAACTTCTTCAGGGGTCATCCCTGTTTCATTCGCTGCTTTAATAATTTTATCGTCCACATCTGTAAAATTCGAAACATAGTTCACATCGTATCCACGGTATTCAAAATAACGACGGATAGTATCAAATGCAACGGTACTTCTCGCATTTCCAATATGAATATAATTATAAACCGTTGGTCCGCAAACATACATTTTTACCTTACCTGGTTCTAGTGGTTTAAATTCTTCTTTTTGACGTGTTAAAGTGTTATATACTTGAATCATAATTTCCTCCATATAATTCTGTGATTTCTCGTTCTTCTTTTGTATGAATTCTAACAACTTTAGCAGGTAATCCTACTGCTGTTGTATGAGCTGGAATATCCGTTAGCACTACTGCTGCTGCACCAATTTTGGCACCTTTTCCAATCGTAACTGGTCCAATGACTTGAACATGAGCAGACAATAATACTCCATCTTCAATGGTTGGATGACGTTTACCCGTTTGTTTTCCAGTTCCACCTAATGTAACCCCGTGGAACATTTTTACGTCATCTCCAATAATCGCTGTTTCTCCAATGACAATTCCCATGCCATGGTCAATAAAAAATCGACGACCAATTTGAGCTGCCGGATGAATTTCAATTCCAGTAAAAAATCGACTAAATGTACTCAGCATGCGAGCAAGAAGTCTACATCGACAAGTAGTGTGTAACCAATGTGCTAATCGATGCATAACAGTCGCATGATAGCCTGGATACGTTAAAATAATTTCTAAACTACTTCGTGCAGCTGGATCGTTCTTTTTATAGGTTTCCATATCCTCTTGAAAACGTCCCATCTCCTCACTCTCCTTTACTAGTACTATTTTTCTATTATAGCATATTTTCTACCGTTTTTTCGCTATCTCAAACTAGGAAACTAAAAAAAGACTTTTCAATGAAGAAAAGCCTTTTTACTCTCTCATAGACTAACGGTCAAACAAAATATTTTTTTATGTAACATGTATGAGACTCGCTTTTTTAGCAAGGCTGCTTCCACCCTATGCCGCATCACAAAAATCATTTTCTATTTTCATACGGCAACACAAGGTTCAAAATAACCCCTGCTAATGCACATAATGCTGTACCTGACAATGTCACAGGACCTAATTCTAAAATTGCTCCACCTAATCCTAACACTAACATCGAACTCGCAATAATCAAATTACGCACTTCTCTAAAATCTACTTGCTTTTCAATTAACACTTTCAAACCATTACTTGCAATAACCCCATACAACATAATAGACATTCCCCCAAGCACTGCATTCGGAATGGTTGAAATTAACGCTGTGAATTTCCCAAGGAAACTTAATCCAATCGCAAATAATGCTGCATTACGAATCACTGAAACACTCGCAATTCTTGTCATCCCTACAACCCCTGTATTTTCACCATAAGTCGTATTGGCAGGTCCACCCATAAACGCTGAAACAGAAGTAGCAATTCCATCTCCAATTAACGTACGATGTAAACCAGGATTTTTCAAAAATTGTCTACCACAAATTTGACTTAATACTGTATGGTCTCCAATATGTTCTGCAATGGTTACAACAGCTACTGGTAAGATTGCCCAAGTTTCAGGACCAAAGTACCAATGATATTCTTTGAAAAATCCATTTGTTGAAAATGGTAAATATAATTGAGGAATCGCAATCCAGTCTGCTTCTAATACTGGAGTGAAATCCACTAATCCAAACAGTACAGCTACAATATAGCCTCCAATAATCCCGAATAAGAATGGAATTATTTTTAAAAATCCTTTAGCTTTTGTATTAATAAATGCTGTAATCAAGAAAGTTACAATCGCTACTGTCATTTGTTGGACTGTACCATCTTTAATAAATCCTGCATTTGTTACTGCAGAATTAGCTAAGCCTAAACCAATTACCATAATCATTGGTCCAATGACAATCGGTGGTAATAAACGATCAATCCATTTTGTTCCAATTAATTTAACCGCTAATGCTACTACTACATAAACAAGACCTACAAGAACAACCCCAGATTGTGCTGCTGAAACATCGCCATTCATTTGCTTCATCGCAAATGCCATCGCTGAAATAAATGCAAACGAAGACCCTAAGTACACTGGCACTTTAAATTGAGTAGCTACCATGTAAATTAGAGTTCCTAAACCTGAAGCAAATAATGCTACAGAAACAGGCATTCCTAAAATTAATGGCACTAAAATTGTTGCCCCAAACATTGCAAACACATGTTGCAAGCTTAGTAATAAGCCTTTGGCTAAAGGTGGATTTTGATCCACATCAAGTAATAAGTTGACTTTTGAAGTTTGTAACTCCATCATTCCCTCTTTTCCGGGCCTTTTTGTGCATACAAAAAAGCAACCCTATCAAATTTTGTTTGCAAAAGGGCTGCTTTCATATAGAAGAATTTTCTCTATGCATAAAAAATTCTCCTTGAAATATAAACTTGAACTATGATCGCCTTTTTCACCTCACGGGATGAATTTAAAAGCCCTCGCTATGCGAAAGTATACTAGACTTTTCACAAAATAACAAGTATTTTTTCGTTTTTTTAAACTCTGTCAAATGTAAAGTTTTAAAGTACCTTTACACCAAAAATATCTCTTTTAATATTAATTGTAATTTATATAAAAATGTATTATACTACAACCGTAAACAGGAAGCGGTTTCTAAACAACTCTTTCATGTTTATATTATTTAATTTCCAAGTATTTAATATCTATTTTTAGACTTAATTTATTTAAATGAAAAAGGGTGAATATATGAAAAAGAGATTATTGACTAGCTTAATAACCGTTTTAGGAGTGGCCTTATTATCTTTTCTAAAAAATTATATGAATGTATCCTTAGTAATGAGCGCAGTAATCTCCTCTATTTTTATAATTTTAGGTGTATTCATGATTGAATTTCGTTATAACAAATAATTCTGAAAGATGGTGTATCTCAGCCATAAGTGAGAAAGTTATACAGTAATCTCCTCTTGATTCTTAAATCAAGAAACTTATTAGTAAGTTTTTCGCCACTTGGAGTGCGTATAAAAAACAGGGACAAAATATAATTGCCCCTGTTTTTTTATCTATCTATACCTTCTAATTCCAAAACTTTCTGTTGTCCATAAATGCTGTAATTTCCATTTACGACAAATGCAACAATACAAACAATGGCTGCATATGGCATCATACTATATCCGAAAACTTCACCAATAATAAAAATAGGGGCTAGCCAAGTGTTTGTCGCACTCCCAAATACAGCTCCATAACCTAATGCTGCTGCTACCATTGGAGAAATTCCTAACCACGAACTCATCACAATTCCTAATAAAGAACCAATTGCGAAGAGAGGCGTTACTTCTCCACCTAAAAATCCTGCACTAAGAGAAAAAACTGTTAACCCTAATTTTAATATCCAATCTTGTACATAAATCGTCTCATTATAAAAACTAGCATGAATTAAATTCGTTCCTAATCCTGCATAACGACCACTGCCAAGAGCTACAATTAAAATACTAACAACAATTCCTAATAAAAATATTCTTAGAGTAGGACTTGGAATTTTAGTACTCCAATATTTTTTCAAATACGCTAAACTCACACTAAATAGTCTTCCTGTTAATCCAAACGCAATTCCTAACACAACCATCTTCAATAATGTTTCATCAAATTGAATATCTACAGGAACACCAACCATAAATTTCTCTAACCCTAAACGTTGCGCTACATTCATAGAAATAAAACTGGAGAGCAACGCATAAAATAAGGCGTCAATTTGTAATTGACCGACAATCATTACTTCAATCGCAAAGAAAGTCGCTGCTAGAGGAGTGCCAAATAGTCCAGCAAAACCACTTGCCATCCCAACCATTAATAAAATTTGACGATTTCTCCTAGAAGAAAACCATTGTTGAAATTGATTCGCAACCGTTGCCCCTAATTGAACCGCAACTCCTTCACGTCCCACACTTGCTCCAAATAAATGAGCGAGCCATGTTCCAATCATCATAAAAGGAATTAACCATTTTGAAATGCGATTATCCTCTCCTTGTCCAATTCGGAAGACAATATTCATTCCTTCAATCGCATTTTTCCCGTATTTTAAATAGACTGTATGAAATAAAAATCCTACAATTGCTAAAAACGGAATCAAATACCAAAAATACTCTACTCTTAATTCAGATACTTTTAATAATACTTGCCCAAAAAAGGACGTTAAAACTCCAGTAATCACTCCGACGATGACACTAACGATTCCTAGTAAAACTCTTTCCTTTATATTACACGAATTCACCAAATAACCTCCTTGAATAAAAAAGACTGGAGAAATTTCTCCAGCCTCCTAATTAACCTTCAACTTTTTAATCTAAAATTGTGAACTTTTCAATAAATAATGGACTTACTGAACGATTTTCATGAATACGTCTAATCGCTTCAGCCATTAATTGATCCACGCTAACTTGAACAATTTTTCCACCTGTTTTTTCTTCAGGGACTTGAATGGAGTCCGTTACAACTACTTCTTTAATTACAGAAGCATTTAAACGATCTAATGCTGGACCTGATAATACAGGGTGAGTACAGCAAGCATAAACTTCTAATGCACCAGCATCTTGTAAAGCTTGAGCTGCTAATGTAATAGTTCCAGCTGTATCAATCATATCATCGATTAATACGGCAACTTTCCCTTTAACATCCCCAATAATATTCATAACTTCTGCAACATTTGCTTTTGGACGACGTTTATCAATAATCGCAATTGGAGCATGTAAGAATTCTGCTAATTTACGTGCACGAGTTACCCCACCATGGTCTGGTGAAACAACGACGATGTCTTTATCTTTGAAATTATTTTCTAAGAAATAATTGGCTAATAATGGAGCTCCTAATAAGTGATCCACTGGAATATCAAAGAATCCTTGAATTTGAGCAGCATGTAAGTCTAATGTTAACACACGGTCTGCCCCTGCTTGTGTAATCATATTTGCTACTAATTTTGCTGTAATTGGTTCACGTGATTGAGCTTTACGATCTTGACGCGCATATCCATAGTACGGTAATACAACGTTAATTGTTTTCGCACTTGCACGACGTAATGCATCGATCATAATTAATAACTCCATTAAGTTATCATTTACTGGATACGATGTTGATTGAACAATATAAACATGATCTCCACGAATACTTTCATCAATGTTAATTTTAATCTCTCCATCACTAAAATGAGTAACGGATACTTTTCCTAATTCTACCCCGACTTGATCTGCAATTTTTTGAGCTAATGGACGATTTGAGCTTAGTGCAAAAATCTTTAAATTTGGATCGGAATAATGTTCCACAATGATAACCCCCGAAGAATTTTATTTTTGTTTTTTCACTACTATAATAATAAACGTTTTTGATTCGTTTTTAAAGAACTAAATGTATTTTTCTATGAATTTTTTTGAGCTGAAGGTAATTTTTCAGCATAGTTTTCTTTATTTTCTTGACGAGAACGAGCAATGGCTAACGCTCCATTTGGAACATCTCTTGTAATCGTAGAACCAGCTGCAATAAAGACATCATCTCCAATAGTAACAGGTGCTACTAAATTCGCATTACATCCCACAAACACACGGTCACCTACAGTGGCTCTATGTTTATTTTTACCGTCATAGTTTACAAAGATTGTTCCACAACCAACATTAATGTCTCTTCCTAAATCAGCATCTCCAACATAGGTTAAGTGACCAACTTTTGTACCTTTTCCTAATGTTGCATTTTTCACTTCTACGAAGTTTCCAATATGAACAGAATTTCCGATAACAGATTTTGGACGAAGATGTGCAAATGGACCAGCATTACTATAAGCTTTCATTAATGACTCTTCAATATTTGAACTAGTCACTATTACATAATCTTCTAATACAGAATCACGAATCACACTTCCTGAAGTAATATGGCAGTGTTGACCAATCATTGTATCCCCTTTTAAATAAACTCCTGGTTCAATGACTGTATCTGAACCAATCACTACTTCTGAGTCAATATATGTTTGTTCAGGGTCAATTAATGTAACACCATTTCTCATATGTTGTTCATTAATACGTTGGCGCATTGATTTTTCTGCTTTTGATAAAGCCACTCGGTCATTAACGCCCATTCCTTCATCTACATTTGGCATTTGATAAGCAGAAATGATTTCTCCACGTTTTTTCAAAATTTCTAATACATCTGGCAAGTAATATTCACCTTGAGCATTATCATTTCCAACTTCGCTTAATGCGCTGAATAAGGATTGATTATCAAAGCAATAAGTTCCTGTATTAATTTCTTGAATGGCTGCTTCTTCTGGAGTAGCATCTTTGTGTTCTACATTTTTTAGAACTGTTCCATCTTCCTCACGAACCACATGTCCATATCCAGCTGGATCTTCTACCCAAGCTGTTAAAATAGTTGCTTTTGCTTTTGTATCTTCATGAACTTTCATTAATTGTTCAAATGTTTCTGCTGTTAATAGCGGTGTATCTCCACAAACAACTAAAGTTGTTCCTTCTTTATCTTTCAACAACTCTTCTGCTTGTAAAACGGCATGACCTGTTCCTAATTGTTCTGCTTGTAAAGCATAAGAAACACGTTCTCCTAATTGTTGTTGCACCATTTCTGCGCCATGTCCAACAATCGCTACAATCGTTTCGGCTCCCGCACGTTCTACTTGATCTACGACATGCTCTACCATTGGTTTGCCACAAACTGGATGCATGACTTTATAAAGTTCAGATTTCATTCGTGTGCCTTTTCCAGCTGCTAAAATAATTCCGTATTTTTGATTCATATTATCCCTCGCAAGTTCTATTTTTACTTCTTTATAATAGTAAACTATGATGTTTTTTGCAAGAAAGTGTCTTGAATATGGGTGAATTTACAGAAAAAGGTTCGAACGACTTTTTCTATCATTCGAACCTTTAACATTTTAACGTTCTTTATATAACTGAATTAATTCTTTTGAGAATAGTTGAACCATTTCAGTCATTGCCATTTGATCTTCAGCATGAATAAAGAGTAGAGAAATCTCAGTTTTTTCTCCAGCAGCTTCTTTTTGAATTAAATCTGCATGGATTTTATGAGCTTGAACAAAGCATTCCTCTGCTTCAGTTACTTTTTCATCAGCGCCTTTGAAATCTCCTTTTTTCGCTAATCCCACAGCTTCCATATAAGAAGATTTTGCTGCACCACTATTCGCAATTAACTGAAAACATACTAATTCCATATCTTCAGACATATTAACCCTCCACCAATGCTAATGCTTGATCTAAAACTTTTGGTCCATTCATCATGCCATAATCTCTCATATCAATTGCAGCAACTGGAACATCTCCTGCCAATGATTTTACATTTTCAAGTTCATATCTAATTTGAGGACCGATTAAAATAACATCTACCTCTTGTAAATTTTTCTTAGCTTCTGTTAATGATTTTGCTTCAATATGTGCTTCAATAGAGCGTTCTTCAGCACTTAATTGCATCTTTTTCACTAACATACTAGTAGACATTCCTGCATTACAAACTAATAATATATTTTTCATGTTTATCACTAACCTTCGTATTGATTTTCCATAACACGATCATGAATTTTAATAAATGGAATATAAATTAAAACTCCTAAAACTAAGATAATCGCTTGAACAACTACTGCTCTCCAGTCACCACCAGTTGATAAGAATGAACTAGCAAAAATTGGTGTTGTCCATGGAACTTGTACCACACTTGGACTCATTAATCCTAGACTTGTTGCAACATAGCTAATTAAAATTCCTAAAGCTGGAACTCCGATAAACGGAATTGCCATAGATACGTTATAAACAATTGGATAACCAAACAATACTGGTTCATTAATGTTAAATAGTCCTGGAGCAAATGCTAATTTTGCAACATTTCTACTTGCAGCATTTTTACTTACTAAGAATGTAGCAATTAATAAACAGATTGTTGAACCACTACCACCCATTAATGCATATGTTTGAACTTGTGATACATTAATAATATGCGGAATTGCTTCTCCAGCATTATAAGCTGCTGTATTTTCAAGAATGTTGATAATTAATAATGGTTCTAAAATTGAACTATAAATAACTGCTTGGTGAACCCCAAATAACCATAACATATTTCCTAATGAGTAAAGGATAATTGCTCCCCATAGACCTGTACTTACGTGACGTAATGGTTCTTGAATAAATGTAGTAATTAATGTAATTAAGTTAGTTCCCCAAATATTGAATAATAATGTTGATACTAACCCAAATACTGAAACTACTAAAATAACTGGTACTAAAACGTTAAATGATATTTCAACTGCAGGTGGAACATTGTCTCCTAAATGAATTTTCAATGCTTTAACACGTGTAATTTTAATAAATAATTCTGAAGCTAATAAAGCAACAATAACCCCAGCAAACATTGCTCCTGTACCTAAGTTAGAGAATGTTAATACTCCAGATACTGAAACAGGATCTTTTGCTCCGTTTGCCACAACTTGAACGGCATTTGGCATCATCGCAATTAATGAAACTGCTGAAATCATAGCTGCTGCTAAAGGATTTTCATAATCACGGTTTTGCGCTAAATAATAACCAACCATTACTGCAATTAAAAGACTTGAAATATTCAATGTTCCATTTGCTACAGTAATTCCCCAATATTGAACATTTGATAATGTAGTTGGTTCTGAAATAATCCATTTAAATACTGTATTATTTAGTAAAACAACTAGACCTGCAAGAATATAAAGTGGCATTACTGTTGCAAATGCATCTCTTAATGTTTTTAGATGAATTTGGTTTCCTAGTTTCCCAGCAAACACTACAAATTTATCCACAAATTTTGAATTTTCCATGTTTATTCCTCCATTACAAATATTTATTTACGTCAATTTTAAATCCATTTTTATTACTTACTTCTTTATACCAATATCCCGATTTTTTAATCGTTCTTTTTTGTGTTGCTAAATCTACCGAAATAAATCCATAACGATTTTTGTAGGCATTATTCCAAGACCAACAATCAAAAGCTGTCCAAGTATGATACCCAAAACAGTTACTTCCTTCTTCTATAGCTTTATGCAACCATAATAAATGTTCTTCATAAAACTCAATACGGTAGTCATCTTGAATCATTCCTTGTTCATCAATAAACCGCTCTTCACCTTCAACACCCATACCATTTTCACTAATAAACCATGGAATATTGTGGTAATTATCTTGAATATTTTTAGCAATATCATAGATGGCTTTAGGATAAATTTCCCAACCTCGATAAGGATTTACTCTACGTTCTTTCCATTCATAATCTGAGAAGTATTTATCCGGCATCCATTTACCATCAAAGTTCTCAGAAAATTCAGGAGCTTGAACTCTTTTTGGATGATAGTAATTCACTCCTAGAAAATCAATCGTGTTCTCTTTTAAAATCTTGAGTTCATCTTCTGTATATTCCCAAAGTACTCCATCCTGTTCTAATGTTTGCACTAAACTTTCTGGAAACACTCCATTTACAGCTGGTTCTAAAAATGAACGATTGAAAAAGTCATCTGCAAAATGACCTGCAGCAACATCTTCTTTTGATGAGCTTTTTGGATAAGCAGGCGTTAAATTTAAAATAATACCAATTTTCCCCTTTAAATTTAAGCTACGATATAATTGAATCACTTTCGCACTAGCTAAATTTAAATTATAAATAATTTGCACTGCTTCTTTTCCATAATATTTTTTATTAGGATAATGAAATGCGTATAAATATCCTGCTTCTGGGATTACCATCGGTTCATTAAAAGTAGTCCAATGCTCTACTATATCTCCGAATCGTTCAAAACAAGTTCGAGCAAATTTTACAAACAAATCTACGACATGCTTACTTTCCCAGCCACCATATTTTTTCAACAAATCAATCGGCATATCAAAGTGGTGTAAGTTAAGTACTAAAGTAATCCCGTGCTTCTTAGCTTCTTGAATCACATTACGATAAAACTCTACTGCTCTTTCATCTGCTTCTCCAGTTTCGAAGTCTTTAATCAATCGACTCCATTGAATGGAAGTTCTAAAAGAATTAAATCCTATTTGCGTCATTCTTTCAAAATCTTCTTGGTAGTGATGATAAAAGTCACTCGCTACTCCTGGACCAACTTGATTAAAAAATACTTCTGGCGATTTTCTATACCAATAATCCATTACATTTTCATGAATTTTATCTGTACTACCTTCTGTTTGAGGTCCACTTGTAGCTGCTCCCCACCAAAAATTTTCTGGAAATACAATATTTTTATCCATATATATCCTCCTTCCTCAAATATTTACACCATTAGTATATCACTTTATTTTTATTTGTCTAGACAAATTTTTAATTTGTTATAGTCATATAACTTTATTTGTTGATTGTTGATTATGTGTTTGTTATAATTTTCTTATTAAAATTGAAGGAAAATAAACATGAGTACAAAATATTTAAAAATATATCAACAACTACGTGAAGAGATATTACATCAAGATACTCCTTCTAATACGCAATTGCCTGATGAAATTTCATTAACAAAAAAATTTCATTGTAGTCGTATGACCGTAAAAAAAGCTTTAGACATGTTAGTGGATGAAGGTTTAATTTATCGCAAACGTGGGCAGGGCACTTTTATCATGCCACAAGTTGAACAAAAACATAAAATTATTGTCCCTGAAAGAGATATTCAAGGTTTAACAAAAATTTCTAAACAATCGCATGCACAAGTGCATTCAGAAATTATTCATTTTAAATTAGAATTCGCTACAAAAAGCATCGCTGAAAAATTACAGATTTCTGTATCTTCTCCTATATATAATATATTTCGATTAAGAATTATTGATGATAAGCCATACGTTTTAGAACAAACTTATATGAGTACTGATTTGATAAGTGGTATTACTGAAGAAATTCTTCACCATTCTATTTATTCTTATATCGAAGGTACTTTAAAGCTACGTATCGCTAGTGCTATGAAAATTTTACGAGCGTCCATTAGTACGGAAACAGATCAAAAATATTTACACTTATCCCCTACTGAACCTATTTTTGAAGTAGAACAAATCGCCTATTTAGATAATGGAACACCATTTGAGTATTCTATCTCAAGACATAGATACGATTTATTTGAATTTAGTTCATACGGATTAAAAAAATCATAAAGGAGCCGACATCATGCAACCTATCTTTTTAAAACCAGTCCTACAAGAAAAAATTTGGGGTGGTAAAAAATTACAAACAGAATTTAACTTAACATTGCCAAGTGATAAAGTTGGTGAATCTTGGTCGATTAGCGCTCATCCAAATGGACAATCCACTGTTATTTCACCTGTTGAATTTCAAGGGATGACATTAGCAGAACTATATGCTGGGCATGCAGAATTATTTCATCAACAAACATTGCCAACTTTTCCTCTATTAATCAAAATTTTAGACGCAAGCGATAACTTATCGATTCAAGTACACCCAGATGATGCTTATGGATTAGAACATGAACACGAATTAGGAAAAAACGAATGTTGGTATGTTATTTCTGCTGAACCGGGTGCTAAAATTATTTATGGACATACCGCACAAACAAAAGAAGAATTTATCCAATTAATCCAAGAAGAAAAATGGAGTGAATTATTTACAGAAGTTCCTGTAAAAGCAGGAGATTTCTTCAATGTTCCAAGTGGAACCATTCACGCTATCGGAAAAGGCATTGTTATTTTAGAAACACAACAAAACTCTGACACTACTTACCGTGTCTATGATTATGACCGAAAAGATGATGCAGGAAATCCTCGTCCATTACATATTCCACAAACCATTGATGTAACAACAATTCCACATCAATTACCACATTTTGAACAAACCGTTGAAAAAACTGGAGACGCAACGATTACTCATTTTATTACCAATCACTATTTCTCTGTTTGGAAATGGGAAATTGATGGAACTTACTCTACTACACTAGATGACAACTACTACTTAGCAACTGTTATTGAGGGTGAAGGAACACTAGAAGGAAATGGCCAATCATTCGCTCTTAAAAAAGCAGATTCATTTATTTTACCAACACCGATTCATGATGTAACTGTAAAAGGAAATCTAACATTAATCGTTTCTCGTTCAGAAGAATAAGACAAAAGAAAAGAGTGAAATCAACTTACATCGATTTCACTCTTTTTTACTTTACCCTAACAAATACAAAATCACTGCAACAATAGTACTTGTCAAACCTACCAATGCTTCGTAAGGAATTAATTTCATACGATCTTCAATACTCATAAAGACTGAACCACCTGTAGCATGGAAGAATGAGCCATGAGGAAGAGAATCTAACACTGTTGCCCCAGCATGAATCATTGCCGCTGCTGCAACTGCAGGAACTCCAAAAGAAACTAAAGGAGCTGCAAATGTTTGAGAAGCAATCGTAGAGCCAGCTGTTGTAGAAGCTGTAGCTGCTCCCATTAGAATACCTGATAATGATGCTAAGACAAAAGATGGCATATTCAAAGCTTCCAACACATGAATCATATCCACTTGTAGAGAAGAAGCTTTAATAATTCCTGCAATCGTTCCTGTCCCAATTAATAAAATCGATACACCAATGACTTTGCTTAATCCAAATTCTGTATATTCTACGGTATGTTTTGAATTCCCTGTTACTAAAATGGTTACTAACCCACCAATTGGTAATGCAATTAAAGGATCCACGCTTACTCCGACTAATGAACGTAAAGCTAATAGAGCAATAACCACAACCGGTCCAAGAATCGCTTGGAAAAATGGCACAGAAGTGTGATGTTCAGCTTCTTCTTCCATATCGTCAAACGCATGATCGACTTTTTTTGCTAGAAATCCTGCTAATAAAATGCTCACAACTAATGCCACTAATGCAGGAATAATATTTTTAGCCATTAATGCTGTTAAATCTAATTGAAATGCTTCTGAAGCAGCAATCGTATTTGGATTTGGAGAAATAATATTTCCTGCTTTTCCTCCACCAATCATCGCTAATAAAATACCTGCTTTTGATAAATTTGCTTTTTTTGCAATCGCAATCGCAATTGGTGCTACTGTAATAACAGCAATATCAATAAATACTCCAACTGCACAAATAATCATTGTAGCAATCGCAATTGCTGCAACAGCTCTTTTCTCCCCTAACTTCTTCACAATTGTTTCAGCAATCGTTTCAGCAGAACCTGTTTTAATTAAAGCTCCTGCTAAAATACCTGAAGTCATAATTCTTAATACTGGAGACATCATTCCTTGTGCTCCAGTCACCATCGCACTAACAGAACCTGCTAACCCTGCTCCGCCAATTACTCCCCCTACTAAAGCTCCTAAAATTAAACTATAAGCTGGATGAACTTTTTTAATAATCAGTATAATTGCGAGAATTAATCCAACTAAAGCTCCTAATGTACTAATTTGACTAACCATTTTATTTTCCTTCTTTCATCATTTCTACTACTCTAAAAACTTGTTCTACTGTATCCACCATATTTTGATGAGCGACTTCTTTATTCATTGCTTCTTTAAGTGTTACAACTCCTCTTAAAATTGGGAAAAATGCATCAATTCCATATTGATTACATTCTTTTGCATCTGGTGTAACAGCTCCTGCAAAAGCTAACACTTTCTTATGATGCTTTTTAGCTAAGGATGCTACACCAATCGGAGCTTTTCCTAAAGCTGTTTGCCCATCAAGTCTTCCCTCACCGGTTACAACAAAATCAGCAGTTTTTATTAATTCTTCTAATTTGGTTTCCGTTAATACAATTTGAATTCCAGATTCTAATGTGGCATTCGTATACGTTAAAAAGGCAAATCCCATTCCACCAGCTGCTCCAGTTCCAGGATAAAATCGATCCGCATTCACATTAATTTCCTTAGACAATTCAGCATAGTGTAATAATAATTGATCCAATTCTTGAACCATTTCAGGAGTTGCGCCTTTTTGTGGTCCAAAAATAGCACTGGAGCCATTTTCGCCACATAGTGGATTCGTAACATCACAAGCTACTTTGAAGGTACATTCTTTTAATTTAGTATGTACGTTACTATCTTTAATCTTTGCTAATTCTCTGAGTCCATCCCCGCCGTAAGAGATCGCCTTTCCTTCTCGTGTTAGGAAATCATATCCTAACGCTTGTAACATCCCAACTCCACCATCATTAGTAGTACTTCCGCCAATTCCAACAATAAAATGTCGACATCCTCTTTCAATTGCATCTAGAATTAATTCACCAACTCCATAAGTAGTTGTATTCATTGGATTGCGACTTTCTTCAGGAACTAACGTAATTCCTGCTGCAGCTGACATTTCAATAATGGCTGTTTTACTTGAATCTTCCTTAGATTCAATCACTCCGTATACTGCTTCTACTTTTTCTCCTAATGGACCTGTTACTTCTTTTGTAACAAAGATTCCTCCCATTCCTTCGACTAATGCTTCAACGGTTCCTTCCCCGCCATCTGCTAATGGACGAACCACAACCTCTGCATTTTGATGAACACGTTTTACGCCTTCTGCTATCGCTTGACCAGCTTCCATAGACGACAAACTTCCTTTGAACGAGTCAATGGCAACAACGACTTTCATGTCACAGCCTCCCTTTTCATAGATTGATACACTATTATAGCAAGCGTTTACATATTTTCATAGAGTTTTTAGAATATTTCTTGAAAATTCTCCTACATTTCTTTATAAAAACAAAAAAAGACGACCGAAGTCGTCTAGAAATGCTAAAAAAATCTACGTTGTAGATAGTGATAAGAAAATAAACTTGAAAGGAAAAGTAAAAAACTTATCACACTCGTATGATATCACTCAGTTCTAACAATTTCAAGCACAAAAAAACCACCCAATATAGGTGGTTTTCAGAACTATCCCCTGAACGGACAGCCCAATAAAAAAATAAAAAAATAAAAAAAAGAAAAAAAGTGATAAGAAAATGAAAAAAACTTATCACAAGAAAATATTAGCATAGATTACTATAAAATTCAATAAAAAGAAAGGATGAGAAAACTCATCCTTCATCAAATTATATCTCATTATTTGTTTGCTAATAAGTCACGGATTTCACGTAAGTAATCTTCAGCTTTTGGTTCTGGAGCTACTTCTTTAGCAGTTTCTTCTTGTCCACGTTTCGCCAAGTCTTGAACAGCGTTCATTCCTTTAACAACCATGAATAGAACAAAACCTACAATCACAAAGTTAATAACTGCTGCTGCAAAAGCACCTACACCAAGTGTAGCTGAACCGATTTGAACTGATACACCAGCGATTGAATCTGCTTTAAATACCATTGCAATAACTGGTTCGAAAATATCTTTTACTAATGAATCAACGATAGCTTTGAAAGCTGCCCCGATGATTACCGCAACTGCTAAATCAACAACATTCCCACGCATTAAAAACTCTTTAAATTCTTTTAACATTATAATTCCTCCTATATTTAAAATATTAACTTTAAGTATAGTACAAGAATTTTTCTTTTAATGCAACAAATATGATTTCTGTTATATTAATTTTTGAATATAATTTTCTGGAGTATAAGAATCCACGTCAAATAAAGGTGTATCACCAACTGATAACTGTGCTAATAATGCTCCAATCCATACGCCTGAAGTTAACCCTGAAGATCCTAGCCCGCTAGCAACTAATACCGAGTTTTCTTCTGGAATACTACCGAAAAATGGTAAGAAGTCAGAAGTATATGCTCTTGTTCCAATTCGACTGCCTACCCATTTGGCTTGTTTTAATGGTGGGAATACTTCACACGCTTCTTCATACATTTGTTGCTGTAATTCTTGATTATCTGTTAAGTCAAAGCCTTGATCATTCTCATGGGTTGCGCCTACAATAATTTTCCCCTCTGTAAATGGTAGAATATCAATTTCTCCATGTAACATACAAACGGGCCATTTTCCTGTTTCTTCCGTTGTCTCTAATTCTAATTCAATTAATTGTCCCTTTTGTGGGCGAACGTCTACATAATACCCTAGTGGTTCAATTAACTCTTTCACCCACGCTCCACTTGATACGATAATTTTGTCGAACGATTCTAATCCGTTATTGGTCTTAATGACTACTTTTCCTTCTTCATCTCGTGTTAAGCTCACTTTTTCTTGTTGGATATTTGCTCCATTTTGCTGTGCTAAATATAATTGCTGCTCAACTAAAAGTTTCCCATCGACTCTTCCGCCACCAGAACAATGAATCGCTCCATGAGTTCCGTTCCACCCAGGAACATAAGAAGAGATGTTTTCAACTTCAATTTTTGTTAACGTCCCAATTCTTTCCTCTTCTTCCCTTCTTTCGACAGCAATTTTCTCTAACTTTTCTAATAATTCCGGAGTCTTTTTAAACACTAGCGCTCCTACTTGTTCATACGGCAATTGAGTCACACCATCTACTTCTAGTTGTGCCATTAATTCTGGATAATAAGAAGCTCCTCTTGCGGTTAATCGATACCAATCTTTATTTCTTCTTTGAGATAGCCACGGGCAAATAATACCCGCCGCAGCTTTCGTAGCTTGCCCAACTCCATCATCATAGACAACTAATTCTACTTCTGGATTTTTCGATAATTGATAAGCAGCTGTTGCTCCCACAATTCCTGCTCCAATAATTGCAATTTTCATCCTAATTCCTCCTTAATCTTTTCGATTCCATTGATGTTCTTGTTCAAAAACTTCTGCAATTTGTAATAATAAATCTTCTCGTCCTTTGGCAGCCATCACTTGTACTCCAACTGGTAATCCTTCTTGTGTACAATAAATTGGCAGACTAATCGCTGGTTGTCCAGTAATATTTGCTAATTGCGTAAAGGGTGTTAACTCTAATGTTTTTTCAAACATTTTCCAAATAATTTCTTGCTGTTCTGTTACTGAAAATTGTTCGATAGACTCTAACGCTACCCGAATAGATTCTTTCATTGGATATTGATCATGGTTTGGAGCGACATCATTCACACATGGCGTTAGGATTAAATCATATTCTTCATGACACTCTTGCATTTGTTTTGTCCAATAATCCCACTGGTTCAATGCTTGGCTATACTCTTTTGCTAAAATATGTTGTCCCGATTGATAAATGCCCCATGTCATTAATTCCATATCCTCTTTTGTAAGTGGACGTTGTAGCATTTTTTCAATCCCATCCATCATCGCAGCTGTTTCCACACTATTCATGATATAGTAATTTTTCATCACTTCGATTCCATCTACGGGCCATTGAATTTTTTCAATATGATGTCCTTTTTCTTGTAAAAATTTTACAGCTCGATTCAAAGCATTTTTTGCGGAGTTTTCGACCTTGTTTCCAATTGGCGAATCTTCTATGAATGCAATTTTTAGTGGTCGTTCAATGGATGCAAATAGTTGCTGTTTCGATAATTTTGGTAGTATAAACGGGCTTTCCATTTGTTCTACTTGCAACACTTCTAATAATCTTCTTGTATCACGAACGGTTTTCGTTAAGGCAAAATTCACAGAAGCCCCTTGCCAACCACGATAGCCATTTGGACCAACAGGTATTCTACCACGACTTGGTTTTAATCCTATTAAACCAGTAAAACTAGCTGGTATTCGAATAGATCCTCCACCATCACTTGCCATCGCAATTGGAACCATCCCACTCGCCACCGCACTAGCAGCACCACCACTTGACCCACCGGCATTACGACTAACATCATAAGGATTTGAAGTAACTCCCCATAAACTTGGTTCTGTCATATTTTTAAAGCCAAATTCTGGTGTATTTGTTCGACCAATAATAACAAATCCTGCTTCTTCTAATTTAGTGACTAATGTATCTTGATGCTGTTGAAGGATATTTTTAAATAAACGTGAACCTGCCGTTGAAGGTTCTCCCTTTTGACATTGCCCTAAATCTTTTAATAATAAAGGAACACCTGCAAATGGCTGATCACTAAAATTGCGTGACTGAGCTTCTCTTACTGCTCTTTCTTCTTGCAAATGGACGACAGCATTTAAAGTTGGATTCAATTGTTTCACTTTAAACAAGGCATCTTGAACTAATTCAACAGAAGAAACTTCTCCATTTCGAACGGCTTGTGCCATCGCTGTTGCATCTTTAAACTCTTGCATATTTATCCTCCTTCCATTCATTCTTCTTTATTGTACACGCCTGTTTTCTATTCGTAAACCTTATAATAATCGTATTTTAAGATATCTTTTGAAAAACAAACAACTCCTTTGTTATACTAAATTCAAATTAAGAAAAAAGGAGTTCAATTTATGAAAAAATCTCATTTGCTACTAGGTTTGGGAATCTCTATTAGCTTATTAACAGCTTGCCAAAAACAAGAAACCACAACCTCTTCAACAACTGAAGCAACGACTACAACTGTAGAAGAAACAACGGTTGCACCAAAACATGTTGCTGACTATACGTTATACAACACTGTTCTTCAAGACTATAAAGAAGCTTTGAAAAAAGAGAGTGGTTCTTTCAATCAGGATAATATTAATCCGTTTATTTTTTAATCGCAAAAACGAATCACTATTTACAAGGCGCTTCATATATTTTATATGATTTCGATAAAAATGGAGTAGATGAATTATTAGTTGCAACTACTTCACGAGACAATAAACATACGATTTTGGATATTCGTACCATCGTTGATGGAAAAGTTGTTCGAGTAACAAATGCAGACAATCAATTAGGATTTATCGGAGAAAGAATGAATATCTTCCCACGAGAAGATGGAAGCTTTACTTATATTGGAACTGGTTCTGCTAAAGACCACCTATATGCGCATTACAAATGGAATGAAGCTGGAAGTGCATTAGAGCGTGTCAAAGAAGGAACAACTCCAGATACTATTGAAGGAATAGCTCCAGAGTTGAATATCCCAGATAAAGACTGGTATCCAGTGCAATGGTATATCACTTCTCCTGAGAAGCAAAAAGAAATGGCAAAAGCTAAATTAAATCTTCAAGCCATTCAAAATGGAGATTATTCTAGCCTGAAAGGTACTTGGGTAGACGGTACTGGGCATACCTTTATTTTTGATGAAAAAGGTCTTGTAGATGAAAATTATGAGATGAAATTATCTTATTTCAAGGAATATAAAGGTACATTAATTGGTGGATATGGTCCTAAGAATTCTCCAGTTGGTGGTGCAGCTGTTTATATTATCCCAGGTGGAGTTCCAATGGTAGCATCTCAAAATGACACATTTGTAGATCCTATAAAAACAGATAAAGACCGTATTTTTGCCGGACAACAATTTCCAAGATTCGATTACGAATTCCATTATCGAATTGATGATTAACTATAATTTTAACAAAAAATCATGACCACCGTTTTTACGGTTAGTCATGATTTTTTATAATAATATTCTCTAATCTCTAACTACGCTTAGTACTATTTTTATTTACTAATATTATCTTGAATAATTATGAATTTCTTTTTTAAATAGCTACTATCTTTGAGAGTAATTTCATCATTATATTCTAATGCCCTGTAGTCCTTAAGAATAATTGTAGTATTAATTTTTGAGTTATTACTTTTTTCTAGGGTAATCTTTTGGGAAATTTTAGAATTACTATTATTCTTTTGATTATTTGTAACAACCTCGGTTGATTTATTACTCTGTTCTCTTACAACTACAGCATTTGATTCTTGATGATTAATTTTATTCATAACAGTCTTTGAAATATCTTTTATTTCACTCTTATTTTCTAATTTTTCAACTATTTTTAATTCATAAGTCAAATATCTTACTCGATCTTCCACAGATGGTTCAATTACTTGTTTTAACACATATCGATTTACCTTTAATTCATTTAATTGAGCATTACTATTAGTGGGATCTAAAAATGCCACTTTAATCTTATTTAATTCTTTTTGAATTGTATATATTCCCTTTTCTTTTAATACAAGATCGTCTTCCAACTTCAACTCAGAATCATCATATTTAACAACTCCATAAATATTATTTGATTTATCATAAACAACTTGACTATTTTCTGAATTCTCAATTACTGTAATATCTTCTTTATTTACTTCAGATTCAAATTCTTTATCATCTCTATTAGGATAAAGAACATACGCATAACTGTTTCTAACCATATCATGTGGTTGTACAATTGTTAAAAATGTATTTTCTACATTCTCATTACTTTGAGTTTCATTAATATCTTTCCAAGTACCACTTCTTGTTTCTTTTTTCAGATTTAATGAAGTAGTGTTTAAAAATTTATATCCAATATTCATTTCTTTATTGGAAGATTTTAGGAAAATATTATTTACTTGTAATTCCATTTCATTACTATCTACTGTTTTCTCTTTACCATCCACAATTACCTTGTAATCTTCTTTCTCCATACTACAATTTTTAGAACTTCGTTTAATCTTTCTATTTTCAATAACAGTATATCCATTTGTGCCACTTGCATCCTTTACTCCCGAACCTAAGAATACTAGTCGGTCTCCTAAGATAAACCAAGATTTTTTAGCACTCATTGTATTATCTAAATTTGAAAAATCCATTGCTACTGTTCCGAATTTTTGATTTAAAGAAGTAGAACCAACAAATGAATTTTTCATTGTTGTCATTCCTATACCTTTTTCTCTTACTTTATTATTTTCTGTTATCCCAGGCAACTTATACGTATCAACTGTAGCCCAGTAATCATCACTAAAATGACTTAAGTCATCATTATATAAATAAGAAACGCCATCACTTGTATACCATCCTTTGGCATTTTCCTTATTCATAAACTCATAATTTTGAATCTTATCAGAATGCATACTAATCCCAAAAGCAAAGCCACGTTCTTTATTGTAGTATGCAACTTTATTCATATCATTATACAATTTCAAATAAGTATTTCTTTCAATTTCTCGCACCATATTATTCGATAAAAGAGTTTCAAAAAGATACACATCATAGAATGATTTTAACGATAAGAATGTATCATAATAATTATCTGATTGAATAATGTTTTTTACAATTTCTTGTAATTTATTTTTTTCAGATGGTTCACTTACTTCAGCAATTCTCAAAATCCCCCTTAATACTTCAACTGCAGCAGTATGGTCAGATTGAGATTTTCTACTAAGCGATCTTCCTCTTGTCATATCCATCAATTCGCCTCTATAAATTAACGGAAGAAAACTTTCATGAATCCAGTTATATAAAATTTTTAGTTTATTTTGTTCAATTTTATAAGGACTAGCTTGGATAACTGGAAGTAATTGAGAGAATCCATCTATTAAAACATTCCCATAAGCTCCTGTATACGCTATATTGGTGTGATCTACATACGAACCATCATAGTGAAATCCTTCTCCTTCAGAAACCACCTCTAAGACATTACTCACAGTATTAATCGCTACTTCTAATTTTTCATTATCCTCTAATAAAATTCCTTCAATAACTTTTACTTTTCCTAAATCAGAAAGGTTTCCTCCAACAGCTTTTTTCCCTCTGTTTTGGCTTACCATTATTTTCGAAGGATTAGGTACCATTTTAGAAATTGGACGTAATAGTTTCACAATTTCTTCTTTACTAAAATATTGATTCATAATGGTTAAAATATTATTAATAGCCCTAGGAGTACCAATTTCATAATCCCACCAATTACCATTTGATTCAGTGTTTTCATTATAATAATTATCTTCCATTAACTTCATACTACGTTTTACTATATTTATAACTTCCTTATCATTGTAGTATTTAGATTTTGGGTTTGTAACTGATTTTGCGATTTGTTCAAGACGACGATACGTTTTCGTTAAATTAGCTGATTTTGAATAATCAGCTAAATCATCCCAAATTTTCTTATCATCTTTCTGGATTTTTTCAAGAAATTTTGTTACCTCTTTTTCATTTTGTTCATATATCTTATTCATACGACTATTCTCAATATTAAAATAGTCTAGACCTAAAATAATCGAATTCCATTTTTTTAAGAGTTGGAGAAAAGTTTGATTATCCTTCTCAACAACTAATGTTACTATTTTATCTTTTCTTCCTGGAGAACTAACTATTAATTCTGTTCTTCCCATTCTTCTAGGAGTAATAAATCCATCTTCCACTGAAGCAATTACTTTATCTCTTATTTTATATGTGTACTCTGAATTTAATAACCAACGCTTTTTACTATTTAATGTAATTGATTCTTCAAATTGGATTCCCTTTATATCTATAGACTCAGCATTATTCTTCTCATCATATTCTACTAAAGTTCTAATATTAGGAAATAAATGACTTATACTTTTTGAAATCAACGAATCCTTCCAATTTGTTAAAGGATTTCCTTCCCAATTATTTTTATCATTTTTTTCTTTGTTAAACGTACTATTTCTGACAAGATTAATAGATTGTTTACTTATACTTTCCGCAAATACTTGCTTATAATTGACAATAGCTAATAGAAATATCATTACAAAACAATATACCAAAAAATACACTTTACTTTTTTTCATTATAATTATCCTTTCCCAATTTAAACTTGTACTATTAACCTTATGAAAGTATTATACAGAAAATATTCTATTTATAAACAGTTAATTTTTTTTACTCTATCTTCTTATCATTCTATACAATATACTTTTAACTTTTTTTAAAACTAAAAAATGCCCCTATAAAAGGGACATTAAGATTTAAAACTTGTTATTCATTAGAATAATTCTTTATAGAAAGCAATTGTTTCTTCTAATGTTGGCATGAATGGGTTACCAGGTGCACAAGCATCGATTAACGCATTCTTAGATAGATATTCGAAATCAAAGTCTTTTTCTTCAATTCCTAATTCAGTTAATTTCTTAGGAATACCTACAGTTTCAGATAATGTTTCGATTTCTTTAATTGCATAAGCTGCACATTCTTCATCTGATTTACCTGCTGGATCTAATCCTAAAGCTTTAGCTACATCACGGAATGCTGCAGGAACACGTTTAGCATTTTCACGTTCAATAACTGGTAATAACATTGCACAACATACACCGTGTGGTAATTTGTAAACAGCACCTAATTGGTGAGCCATTGAGTGAACATAACCTAAACCTGCGTTGTTGAATGACATACCACCTAAGAAGATAGCATTTACCATGCCTTCACGAGCTTCGATATCATGACCATCTTTTACAGCACGTGGTAAGTATTCTTTAATTAATTCAATTGCACCAATTGATAATTTTTTAGTTACTCCATAAGCACCTGGTGTTACTAATGCTTCAACAGCGTGAGTTAAAGCATCCATACCTGTTGCTGCAGTTAATGGAGCTGGTTTAGAAACCATTAATTCTGGATCGTTAACTGAGATTAATGCTAAACTATTTTTATCAACCATTACCATTTTAACTTTACGTTCTTCGTCAGTAATAACGTAGTTAATTGTAATTTCTGCTGAAGTACCTGCTGTAGTGTTAATTGCTACTACTGGCAAACCTTTTTTAGCTGATTTGTGTAATCCTTCATAGTCTTGAGGTTTTCCACCATTTGTTGCGATAACTGAAATACAGCTTGCAGCATCTTGTGGTGATCCACCACCTAAACTAATAATGAAGTCACAGTTGTTTTCTTTTAATGCGCTAACACCATCTGTTACGTTTTTACAAGTTGGGTTAGGTTCTACATCTGAATAAACAACATATTCAATTCCTGCTTCATCTAAAGGTTTTGTAACTTTAGGAAGAATTTCACTTGATTGGATAAATTTATCCGTTACTAATAAAGCTTTATTATAACCTAGGTCTTTTACATAAGATCCAATTTCGTTTACTACTCCTCTTCCGATTAAGTTAATTGCTGGTACATAAAATGTTGACATAATGTTTCTCCCCTTAATATATAAATAATTTTCATTTTTTTATTATTTAATCAGTGCTTATACCTATAAAACACCTTTTTTCAGAATAATATTGCCATACAAGGCACTTTCTCCTGTTTGAATCACTAGATATGCTTTTTCAGCTTGATCATAAAATTCAAAACGTTCAAATTCTTTAATTGCTGCACCTGGATGACTTTCTTCTAATAATTTTTTATACTCGTCCCAAATAACTGGAACTGTTGTATCTCCCGGCACTACTTGCATTAATCCTGCTTGATATGAGCTATATGTGTCTAATGGTAATAATTTTAAAATGGCTTCTAAAACAACCGGAACGCCATGTCCGTCCATACGAACTACACGTTGCCCAATGCGGTGAGCTGGAAAATTCGCATCCGCGATTACCAGCTCATCACCATGACCCATTTCCATTAAATATGCCACTAAATCAGGACTCAAAATTTTAGGAATTTGTTTTAACATGATGAAATTCCTTTCTTAATTTGTTTGAATTTTTGTTGAATGTTAGAAAATCCTTCAACAGATTGAGGCTCATAACGAGTCACAACTTCCGAAGCTTTAATAAGATTTTGTGCTTCTTGACGTGAATGAATCACTTCTAATGTCAATAATTGGGAAAGAATATTTCCTAATGCACTTGCTTCTACTGGCCCTGTAATAACAAGACGATTGGTGAAGTTAGCAGTAATTTGACATAATAGTTTATTTTGGATTCCTCCACCTACCATTTGTACGGTTGTCATTTCTTGTTTTGTTAAGTCTTCTAATTGCTCAATTGTTTCTAAATAAGTTAATGCTAAACTTTCAATTACAATTCGAACAATATGTCCTTTTGTTTGAGGAACAGTCTGTCCTGTTACTTTACAAAACTCTTTGATTTTACTTTCCATATCTCCTGGCGAAGCAAATACTGGATCGTTTGGATAAATCCATGTTTGATTATCCGTTACTTTTTCAGCTAATTGTACCATTTCAGCAAAGCTTACTTCTTCACCTTGACTTCTCCAGTCACGTTGTAATTCTTGGATAATCCACATGCCAGTTGTATTTTGAAGTAATCTGTATTTACCATCGAAGCATCCTTCATTGGTTAATCCTGATTCGAATGCTTCATCTGTAATTACTGGTTTATCAGACTCAATTCCTACTAACGACCAAGTACCACATGAAATAAATACAGTACCTTTTTCATTTTCATAAGGAATTGCTAAAACTGCTGCAGCTGTATCATGTCCAGCTCCTGCAATTACTTTAAACGGTTCAACTTTTAATTCTTGAACAATTCTTGGTGATAAATCTCTTAATACAGAACCATTTTTAACTGGTGATGAGAACCATTTGGTTGGAATTCCTAGCTTTTCAAAAATTTCTTCTGAAAATTCTTGTGTGAAAATATCGAGTAAACCACTCGTACTTGCGATTGTATATTCGTTTGCAAGAACACCCGCTAATAAGTAATTAATTAAATCTGGGATAAACAAAACTCTTTGTACGACTTCTTTTAGCTGTGGTTTTTCTTGTAAATCTGAATATATTTGCAAGATTGTATTATACGTTGCAGGTTGAACTCCTGTTTTCTTAAATAATTCATTTTTTGAAATTAATTGATAGAACGATTCTTCATAACGCCCCATTCGATTATCTCTGTAGCAATGCGGTTGATAGAGCAAATCTCCATTGTGATCTAAGTATGCATAGTCCACTCCCCATGTATCAACAGAAATGGAACGAATCGGAATAGAATCATTTGAAGCTTTTTTAATTCCTTGTTTGATTTCACCAAATAGGTGTAACAAATTCCAATACAATCCATCGTTAAGATTCACCGGCTCATTTTTGAACCGATGAACCTCTGATAACTGGAGGGAGCTGCCATTATAAACGGCTTGCATGACACGCCCTGAACTTGCTCCTAAATCAATAGCTAACACTTTCATTAAGCTCATGCTTTTTCCTCCATATTCTTTATATTTTATTCATATAATAATGCTTTGATTTCTTCTTTATCGATATTTGAAGCATCATACCATTTAGAACCTGTATCTACGTCTTTAACTGTTTCACCTTTAGCTGAAGCAATTGCTAATTTAACAGCTTGGTAACCAATTTGAACTGGGTCTTGAGTAACTGAACCTACAAAGACACCTTTACGGATAGCATCTTGTTGTAAAGCACCTGAGTCAAAACCAACAGCTAAGATTTTATCTTTACCTAGTTTAGATTCTTTGAAACCACCGTTTGCGTTGATGATTGCTTTAGCAGCAAATTCATTTGAACCATAAACTGCAATAGTATCTTCTTTTTCTAACACTGTTGAAGCTTCTGTTTTACCAGCAGCATCATCTACTTGTGCAGGAACACGAACTTCAATGACAACTTTTGCATCTGCTTCAGAAACATTGTTTTTGAATTTGTCATGTCCAACTACAGCTGTTTTAATACCTTTTTTCTCTAATAGTTCAACCATTTTATCAATGAAACCACTTGTTCTTTGAGTAATTGATAGAGAGTTTACTTCTTGAGAAACAACCCCAATACGAGTTTTTTTATCTCCAACTTTATTTTCTAATAATTTGAATAAGTTTTCTGCAGCATTTCCCCCAGCAGCGTGGTTATCAGTTGAAGCTGTTGCTTTAATAGCTCCTTCTGGTGCACCAGGTACCCCTGAGTCAAACCCGATAATTGGAATATTTTTACTTTGAGCTTGTTTAATTGCATCTAATTCAGCTTCTGTATCTAAAGCTGCCAATGCAATAGCTTTTGGATTTTTGTTAATTGCGTTATTTAATTGTTCTAATTGTTCAGCAATCGCTGTTTCATTTTGAGGTCCTACGAATGTAATTTTAGCACCTAATTCATCTGCTGCTTTTGAAGCACCTTTGTTAACTGCTTTCCAAAAGTCATGTTGGAAACCTTTCGCAATTACTTCAACTTTAAAATCTCCACCTTTTGATCCTGCTGCTGATCCACCACCTGATTTAGATGAACAGCCTGCTAAGATTGCAGAAGCACAAGCAAAAGTGGCAATTGCAAATTTCAATGATTTTTTCATAAGATTTCTCTCCTTTTATCCATTTCCTTAGAAATGAATATTAAAATTTTGAAACACTCAATTCTTTTTAACGCTTATTTTTTCTTATTTTGACGGATTAAGATATCAGAGTAAACTGCTACAATTACGACAAATCCTGTGATGAATAATTGATAGTGTGGTTGTAAGTCGATATATGGTAAACCAATCTTCAATACTGACATGATGAATACCCCAATAATTGTACCAATTACTGAACCAACACCACCGGCTAATGAAGTACCACCAACTACTACCCCTGCGATTGCATCAAGTTCCATACCGTTACCAGTACCAGGTAGAATTGTTGAATAAGTTGCTGCATAAGCGATACCAGCTAAACCAGCTAATAATCCACTAATCACATAAGCTGTACCTTCCCATTTGATTACATTAACCCCAGAAAGTCTTGTAGCTTCTTTGTTCGAACCAATTGCGAAAATATAACGACCAACTTTTGTTTTATTTAATACAACTGCTGCTAAAAGTGCTACAACAATCAGTACAATCAACCCTGTCGGAAGATTATCTTGCGTTCTGAATAAGTCTTTATACCAGCCTTCACCTGTTCCACGTAATGGGAAAGTAATACTTTGTACATTAGATACGATTGAACTTAAACCACGTGAAATCATCATTGTACCAAGTGTTGCAATAAATGGTGGTAACCCAAATTTCGCAATCAATACTCCGTTGAATAATCCGAATACACCTCCAATCACTAAAATTGCTAAAAGTGCTAACCATAAAGGCCAACCCATTTTTGTATGGAGCACACCACCAGTAATAGCAGCACACATCATTACAGTACCGATAGATAAGTCAATCCCACCAGTAATAATAACGAATGTTACCCCAATAGCTAAAAACCCAATGTAATACGATGCATCTAAGATGCTGACTGCTGTATCAAATGAACGGAATGATTCACTTGAGATTGCAAAAAATCCGAAAATAACAATCAATGCGATTATTGCGATTAATTTTTGTAGCCCAACTGTTTTTACTAGTTTAGTCCAGATGGAGTTTCTCTCTTCCATATTTATACCCCTCTTCAATTATCGATCTGTAGCTAAAGCTAAGATACGTTCTTGTGTTGCTTGACTAATGTCAAGTTCTCCTGTTTTACGTCCTTCACACATAACAACAATACGGTCACTCATACGTAATATTTCTGTTAATTCTGAAGAAATCATAATGATTGATTTTCCTTGAGCAACTAGCTCGTTCATCAATGTATAAATTTCACTTTTGGCACCAACGTCAATTCCTCGAGTTGGTTCATCAAAGATTAAGATATCACTGTCTTGTTCTAACCATTTTGCGATAACAACTTTTTGTTGGTTACCACCTGATAAGTTACGAACTAATTGTTTTGAGGATGGTGTTTTTGTTCTTAATGATTTAACAAATTTATCACTTGCGGTTACAATTTCTGAATCATTAATTAAGAAGCTATGAACATATTTATCTAAGTTTGTCATTACTGTATTATTAGCAATTGTCATATCCACGATACATCCATAACGTTTACGGTCTTCTGATAAATATCCAATACCTTCTCGAATAGCATCCTGAGGATTTTTAATATCAACTTCTTTACCATTAATCTTAATGGTACCGCTATCTTTTTTGTCCGCACCGAATAATAATCGAGCTACTTCTGTACGCCCTGCCCCCATTAAACCGGAGAATCCTAAGATTTCTCCTTTTCTTAAAACAAAGCTTACATCTTTTACAGAACTTCCTGCATTTAAATGTTCAACTTCTAAGACTACTGGTGCATCTTCTGAAACTGCTGATGCTGCTTTTGGATCTTCATAAATTGTACGTCCTACCATCATGGCAATAATTTCATCTTTAGTTGTATCTTTTGTATTCACTGTTCCGACATATTCACCGTCACGCATAACTGTTACTCGGTCAGTAATACGAGCAATTTCGTCCATACGGTGGGAAATATAAGTAATTCCTACACCTTTTTGACGTAAATCATCAATAATTACGAATAATTCATTGATTTCTGATTCTGTTAAAGCTGCAGTTGGTTCATCGAATACGATTACTTTAGCATCCATCGATAACGCTTTCGCAATTTCAACCATTTGTTGTTTCCCTACTGTCAAATGACCCACTTTTTCTTGTGGATTAATATCCAGTTTTAACAAGTTAAATAATTCTTTTGCCTTCTTATTAGCTGCATTATCATCAATAAATAAACCTTGACTAATTTCTTCACGACCAATGAAAATATTTTGTGCTACTGTTAAATCATTCATCATATTTAATTCTTGGTGAACGATAACAATACCATCATCCATTGCTTCTTTTGGTTTTGAATATTCCACTTGTTTTCCGTTATAGTGAATCGTTCCTTCGTTTGGTTTATGAATCCCTGTAAGAACCTTCATTAATGTGGATTTTCCTGCACCATTTTCACCCATTAGGGCGTGTACTTCTCCAGCTCTTAAGTCGAAATCTACACCTTTTAAAGCTTTTACGGGGCCAAAACTTTTAACGATTCCCTTCATTTCAAGAATAACTGGATTACTCATGCGTTTCACCTACCTGTTCCAGTTTTATAACGCGCTCTTGGAGCGCTTTCATTTGTGCTTGTTGTTCAACGATGATGCCAACCATTTCAACGAGTAAGTGACTATTCATAAAATGATCCTGTGCATGTACAGCTAGTAATGTTGGAGCACTTGCTTCTCCTTTAATTTCTAGTTGAATCATTTCCGTTTGAATATTGTGAGCTTCTACTCCGCTAGCTTTGGCTTCATCGAGTAATTCTCTTGCAGATGATATATCACCTGCAAGAGCACTCTTCATGGATTGCATTGCTAAAGTTGTCACTTTACTACTTTTTACTATAAGTTGCATCAATCGTCCTGTTTCTGCTTTTTTAGTATCACTCATAGGCTTATCCTAATAATTCAATACCTTGTTTAAGAACTTCTTCTCCACGCATATTTTCAAAGTCTTCATCTGAAATTACGGCAACTGGAATATCAAGGTTTGCTTTTGCTTTTTCTTCAAGATAAGCTAATTGAGGTGATAAAAGTAGAACATCTACATTTTTTAAATTATCAACACCTGTAATTCCGACTGAATAGAATGAATAATCTAATTTATCACGATAAATCACTTCATGAATTCTTTCTACTAACATACTTGTTGTTAAACCACCAACACAGGCTAAAATAATTGTTTTTGTCATACTAATACCCCTTTTATTTATGAATTGGACCTAATAATTGGCAGGCACGATAATCAGCTGATTCTAAATCTTCTGTTCCGAATAATGACCAATTTTTTGGTCTGAAAATATCTTCTTCAGGTACATTGTGCATATTTACTGGGATACGTAGCATAGAAGCTAATGTAATTAAATCTGCACCAACATGTCCATAAGAGATTGCTCCGTGGTTAGCACCCCAGTTGTTCATGACATCGTATACAGACTTGAATGCACCTTTTCCTGTTAAGCGAGGAGCAAACCATGTTGTTGGCCAACCTGGATCTGTACGGTTATCTAATGTATGGTGAACTTCTTCTGGTAATTCTAATGTGTAACCTTCAGCAATTTGTAATACTGGTCCTACACCTTTTAATAAGTTTAAGCGAACCATTGTTACAGGCATATTTCCTTTTGTTAAGAAGCGAGTTGAGTAACCGCCACCACGGAAGTATTCTCTGTTTGCTGCTGGGAAATCAGTATTTTCAAGCATTGCATCCACTTCAGCTTGAGATAATTCCCAGAATGGTTTCATTACAGCTTCGCCATCACGAGTAGCTTGACCAGTTCCATCTAAAGTACAAGAACCTGAGTTAATTAAGTGTAAGAATCCATGTTCTGCATGACCTTCTAACTTATGTCCTGTTACACGTTCAACTGCTTCAGGGCTCCAGTAAGTACGAACGTCTGCGAAAATTTGAGGTGTATTTGTTAATAAGTAATTAAATAACATTGATACACCGTTTAATGCATCATTTTCAGTTGCGAAAATGTAAGGACGACGGATACCATTCCAGTCAAATTGAGTATTTAAGAATGTTTCCATAAAGTCCCCATTAGGGAAGTGGTCTGTCCATTGACGTTGACCTTGGAATCCACCTACTAAAGCATAGTGACCAACAGCTTCTTCTTCGAAACCTAGTTCAGCTAAGCGAGGGTTACCAACCATTAAGTCACGTCCAATCATGAACATTTTGATAACAAATTCCCATTGTTTATCTTTTTCTTCACGACTTAACACTAAATCTTCACGGTTATGGTCAAATCCTTCTTTAACATTTTCTTTTACCCAAGCAAGAGCACGTTCGAATTCTTCATGGTCATAAATACCACGGTCAATACGACGAGTAAATTCTGTCATATCTACTGATTCATTACGCATTCCTAAATATTCTTGGAAGAAATCAGGATTTACGATTGAACCACCAATACCCATTGATACGCTACCCATTGATAAGTAAGCTGTATCTCTCATTAATCCTGTTGCAAGAGCTGCTCTAGCATAACGTAAGATTTTTTCTTTTACATCTTCTGGAATTTCTGTAGTTGATGCTTCTTGAACATCTTTACCATAAATACCAAATGCTGGAATTCCTTTTTGAGCATGAGAAGCAAGAACTGCTGCTAAATATACAGCTCCTGGTCTTTCAGTTCCATTGAATCCCCAAATAGCATGTGGAATATCTGGCGACATATCCATTGTTTCACTACCATAACACCAACATGGAGTTACTGTAATTGTTGCACAAACATTTGATTTTTTGAATAATTCATGTGAAGCTGCTGCTTCTGGTACACGTCCAATTGTTGATGGTGAAATCACACATTCAACAGGTTGTCCATCCGGATACTTCAATGTTGACTCTAGCAAAACTGCTACACTCTTGGCCATATTCATTGTTTGTACTTCTAAAGATTCGCGAACCCCTTGACGACGGCCATCAATCGTAGGACGAATCCCGATACGTGGATGTTGTATCATTTTTTCCTTCCTCCTTGTTTTACCTTTTGTCAGTATTCTTTAATCCATATTCTGAATGTCTGACTATTTTTTATAATTTCCTACCATTTAAAACATTTGTTTTAAGAATTGCACCCTCCTTAATTTTATTGATACCTGTTGGCGTTACGATGATGGAATAATCATCAAATCGAATAGAGATATTTTAATCTGTTGTACAACTCTTGCTAATCATACCTTTTAGCGTAAATATCATAAATTCGATTTTTTAAACTACTTGTTCATCAAATGTCATAATAGTATCCTCTTTTTCTTGATTTAATAATACCAACATTAGAAAGCGTATACAATATATGAAAGCGCTATTGGAATTTCTTCAAATATTGTGCTATAATTTGTTCAAAAGTATTCATAATTGTTCAAGGTGTACTATATCAGGAGGGGTAATTATGGTGTCTTACGAAAGAATGTCCAAAATCCTAGATATTTTATCGAAGAGAAAAATGATATCTACGATTCAATTGGAATCTCTTATGTATTGTTCAACTTCAACCTTAAGGAGGGACTTAATTCAATTAGAAAAAGATGGGAAGATTATTCGTTCTCATGGGGAGGTCAGACTGGTTACAACAAATAATGTTGAATATACTTATGAATGTCGAAAACAAGAAGAAACTTTCGGGAAAAAAAATATCGCTGAAACAGCTTCAACTTTTTTAACTGATAATCAATCAATTTTTATTGATAGTTCTTCAACAGCTGCGATGCTTGTTCCATATTTTGCAAACTTACAAAATTTACGTATCATTACAAATGGACTAGAGATAGCTCGGCAACTAAATAATTTTGATAATATTACATTATTTTTCTGCGGTGGTCATATTGATTATGGGACTAATTCGGCATTGGGAGATTTTGCCAATCATTTTATCAATAATTTTCATGCTGATATTTGCTTTATGAGTTGTAGAGGTCTTGATCGTTTCGGCGCTTATGAAGCAAACCATAATCAAGCTTTATTAAAGCAACAAATGATTGCAAATGCAGACCTTACAGTATTATTAGCAGATTCTTCAAAGTTTAATACAAGTCACTATTTTAAATTAGCTAATTATAATGTGATTGACTATATTATTACAAATGAAGCACCTGTTGATTCATTCCAAGACACTGTTAATAAAGAATGCGAAATTCTTTGGTAGTAGCTATGAAATCTTTATAAAAATCTTTGACCTTTTTTGTATTTGGTTTTTCAATACAAAAAAGGATTTTTTAGTTTCTAAAAAGAAAACACAAAAAGACTTCCCATAGTAGCATAGGCATAAGACAACACGCTTTATGCTGCCGTCCTTCTGCTACTATAACCGGGAAGTCTATTCGTATCTATATAACATTTTTACAGCTCTCTTCGTCCTTCAATCGCTTTGAATAAAGTCATTTCATCTGCATATTCAATATCACTACCAACCGCAAGACCATGCGCTAAACGCGTCACTTTAATTCCAGCTGGTTTAATTAAACGAGATAAATACATCGCTGTTGCTTCACCTTCTGCAGTTGCATTCGTCGCAATAATTACTTCTTCTACAGTAGGATCTTGAAGACGCTGAATAAGAGAAGCCACATTAATATCATCAGGTCCAGTTCCTTCCATTGGAGAAAGAACACCATGAAGAACATGGTACAAACCTTTATATTCCTTCATTCTCTCTAAACTCATCACATCACGACTGTCTTCAACAACTAGTAATTTTGTTCTATCTCTAGAAGCATCTTGGCAAATCTCGCAAGGATCTTCTTGCGTAATATTTCCACAAACAGAACACATCGTTAAATCTCGTTTACAACTAATGAGTGCATTGGCAAAATTCATCACTTCTTCTTCTGGCATTTCCATGCTGAAAAAAGCAAGACGAGCTGCTGTTTTTGCCCCGATTCCAGGTAGTTTCATATAACTATCCATTAATCGAGCAATTGGTTCTGGATATTGCATCCTCTCACCTCAACCCATTAAAATCCAGAGATATTTAATCCTCTAGTAAATTGTCCCATTGTTTGTTCATTTGCTTTTTCAGCTTGTTCTAACGCACGATTTGTTGCCATTAATACTAAATCTTGTAATAATTCAACATCGTCACCATCCACAGCTTCTGGTTTAATTGATACAGAAAGTACTTGACGTTTTCCATTCACTGTCACTTGTACTAAGTCACTTTGAGAGCTTCCTACATATTCTGTTTGGTTTAACTCCTCTTGAGCTTGTGCCATTTGTTTTTGTAATTTTTGCATTTGTTTCATCATACCTTGCATATTTCCCATTCCACGCATGTTGATTCCTCCTTAATTGTTTTCTGTTTCTTCTGAAATATGAACAATTTCTTCTCCAAACAAATCAATTGTATTTTGAACTAATTGTTCTACTTCGTTTTTTTCTTCTTCATCAGTCGGTTGCTCTTCCATTTCTGTTGCATGAGTCACACCTTCTGCTTCTTGTTTTTCTTTCTTATCTCGTAAATAATCTTGTCGAATTTGTGCCCATTGTTCTCCTGTCATGCTGACAAAATTTCCAGGATACTGTGCTAATGTTTGACAATGACGAGCAATATCTTCATGAAGTTCTACACTTTCCTGTGCTCTTTGGCATAAAATTTCATAATCAAATTTTAAGACAAAGCCATTTGGACTGGCCGCTACAGGTTCGCTTGCTTTCAATAGCGCTCTTTGAGTGGTCGAAAGCATTTGTAATAAATCTCCCCACAATTCTCGAATAAAAATTAAATCTTTACGAGTTGCAGCATCTAATACTTTATAAACTTCACCAATATTTGGCTTATACGTACTTGATTTAGCTTGTGGAGTTGATGTCACTTTTTTAGGAACTACTACACCTTGTCCTTGTAATAATTGAGACATCTGTTGTTGCAAACTTTGTAACTGTTGTTCTAATTGTGAGAGATATTCCTGATTAGCTGGTGCTGCTTGCCCGGCTATTGCTACTACAGGTTGTGCCATTTTAATCGTAAAGACTTCTAGGCTAATCGTTGGTTTTGTCGTAAATCGCATTTCTTGTTGCGTTTGATTTAAAGCATCCATAAAGCGATATAAAAAGGCTTCTTCGACTTCTTTTGCAAATGATACAAAAGCTTCACTTCTACCAATCATATCTCCCGTTTGTTTTGCTACTAATAAATCTCTAGAAAATTCTAGCCATTCTTCAATTAATCGAGATGCTTCTTTTCCTAACAATAATAAGTCTTGCAATTGTAATAAAGCAGCTTGCGCTTGTTGTTGAGTCAATAAGCGAACAAATTCAATCATTAAATCATCCGTTAAACTTCCAGAAACTTGAATGGCTTGTTCAAAACTCACTTTGTCATCACTAAATGAAATGACTTGATCTAATAAACTTAATGCGTCACGCATTCCACCATTGGCACAACGAGCAATGACACTTAGAGCTTCTTCTTCATACACAATTCCTTCTTGTTCTAAAATATAACGAAGTCTTTGAATAATTTCATCATTCGTAATTCTTCTAAAATCAAATCGCTGTGTTCTTGAAATAATCGTCGCTGGAATTTTATGTGGTTCAGTTGTCGCTAGTATAAAAATGACATTTTTAGGAGGTTCTTCCAATGTTTTTAATAAAGCATTGAATGCTCCCGTCGATAACATATGCACTTCATCGATTATATAAACTTTATACGTCGCTTGAGTTGGAGCATAACGAGCCTTATCTCGAATATCACGAATTTCTTCTACCCCATTATTACTCGCCGCATCGATTTCAATAACGTCCCCAATGGTTCCTTCTGTAATACCTTTACATAATAAACAGTCATTACAAGGTTCTCCATCTTGAGGATTTAAACAATTAATAGCTTTCGCAAAAATTTTTGCCGCACTTGTCTTCCCAGTTCCTCTTGGACCTGTAAATAAGTACGCATGACTCGTTTTATGATGGATAATTGCATTTTTCAACGTTTTCGTAACTGCAGTTTGTCCCACCATATCTTCAAATTTTTGTGGTCGCCATTTTCGGTATAACGCTTGATAAGCCATCGGTCTTCTCCTTTTGACTTTATACTAAGAAAACACAACGCTACAATCGTAGGTTATGTTTTCTATCCTTTACTATTTTACATTTTTTTATGACATTTGACTACCGGAATGTTCCAAAAACAGACATCGGTGCTTTAGAGTTTGCAATAAAACTTGTCACCTCTGGAGTCGTAAAAATATTCAAGCGATGTTTTGCACGAGTACAAGTTGTATAGAACATAAAACGTTCTTTCATCGTTGCATAGCGATCTTTTGTAGCTTGCCAAACAAATACTTGGTCAAATTCTAATCCTTTAGCAACTTCAATCGTTGTTACTACTAATCGACTACCTAATGATTCACTTGTATCTTCTAATAATTCAGCATCATACTCAACTAACTCTTTTTGTAAAGCTTTCGCTTCATCCATTGTACGACAGAAAATAGCATTAGTATGATAACATTCAGGAGTTTCTTCGACTAATTTCTTCAAACGTTCAATGGAAGGTTCTTCATCGACAAATACTCCAACTTCTTCACCCGTACGTGGGAAGACATTTTTATCTAATTCCCATCCTAAAATACCATTGGCAAAGCGAGTAATTTGCGCGGTACAACGGTAACTAATTTCTAATGAACGATGCTCTAATACACGTTCTTTGAAAAAGGCTACTACTAATTCTGGATGACGTTCTTCTAAAGAGAAAATCGTTGTAGCTGTTGAGAATGATTGGAATGTATCTCCTACTACGGTAAATTTCGCGCGGAAATAATAATTGGATAAAGCTGCCATAAATAATAATGATACATCTTGAACTTCATCGATGAACAAGTGAGTATAACCTTGATAATCACGAATTGGAGCAATCATTGTTGCTACGTAAAGTAACACTCTTACTCCTTCTGCTGTTACTTGAAGACGTCCTTCACCTGTATCTTTTAAAGGTAATTGAGCATTATCTACTTTTCCTAACTCTTCTCTACGCTGTTTAGCTAGCGGCATCCAGTCCTGTAAATGTTTTGCAAAATTCACAAAAGCAAACATTTCTACTTGTTGCTCTGCTTCTAATGATTGTTTTTCAAATACTCGTTGTCCTAGCATTTGATAATATTCTGTTTCACTATTAAATTCTTCATTTTTCATCAATACTTCAATTTGCATTGGTGACATATCTTCATAGACACGTTTAGCAACTTCAGAAACATAGAAACGATTTAAACGACGTTTCAAGTTCTTTTCTAACACTTCCTGAATTTGTACTAATTGTTGATATAACGTCAATTTTGGATTTACTTGTTCGATGATTTTTTGATAATCTTTTTCACCAAAAATTCTAAATCCTTTAATTGAAATCGGACGGAAATGTAAATTAGCTACCGATAAAGCTGGCAATTGCTCAGTAATTAAAGCTGCCCACTCACTATCTGTTAAATATGCTCTTCTTGTTTTAGTTGGTACTAACATACTTGTTTTATTTAAGAAAAATTTCTTAAACAATTCTACTGTATGTTGCGCTAATGTTTGTTGATATAATTCACTACCTGTTAAATTCGGAATAACGTGTGAAATATATTTGGCAAACAATTGGTTACGTGATAACAACAACATATCATTATGGTTTTGATCTTTTGATTGATACATCAAATATGCAATACGTTGTAATAAAATCGTTGTCTTCCCACTACCTGCACAACCATTAACGATTAACCAGTCTTTTTGTTTATGACGAATAATTTCATTTTGTTCCTTTTGAATCGTCGCAGTAATTCCTTCTAAATGTCCATCACGATTCGTAGGTGCACTTAACGTTTCCATTAATAATGATTCTTCATTTTCTACATCATAAACCGATTGAATTTTCCCTTTTTTAATCACAATATCACGTTTTAAAAAGGCTTGACCATGTTGAATTCCTGAAGGAGTTTGATACGTTAAATCTCCTAATGTTCCTTCATAAAATAAACTGGCAATTGGCGCGCGCCAATCATATACTTGCACTTGTTTCTCTTCATCAAAAAATGTTGACGAACCAATATACATTTTTTCAACTTCTGGTTCACCTTCAAATTGAACATCAATTCTTCCAAAATACGGAGATTCTTTTTGATCTTCTAATTGGTGAATTGAAAAATCAATAAAATCTTGACGTTGCTGATCTAAATTTTCATCTTTTAATCTTAGTTTTTCAGATTGTATTTTTGCATCAAATTTTGATTGAACTTCTACTAAGTGCTTTTCTTCTTCTTTGAACCCTTTATTTTTCACTAGAGAGCTCCTCCATCTATCCCAAAATACTTACTTATAAAAACAGGCTGGAACACTAGCCCCAGCCTGTAATTTCTTCTATGTACATACAGCACATAACGAACGATACTTATAGCTGCTTCCTTCCGGACCTGACTCGATTCATATGTTCGCTATTGCCATATGGCCTAACGGCAGATACTATTATACTTTATTTTCCTGAAAATTGCAACAGTGCAAAGAAAATAGTTTTCAAGTGCAAACACAAGTAAGAATGTCCTGAATCATAGAAGTAACATTACATGTATAAGTAGATAGAAAGCAACGACAAAGGCTAAAAATAACAAAAAGGTCCCTAGGGAACTGACATTCCTTAGAGACTTTGCTGTGCTAGCGCACTACATTTTCGTAAAATATTATATCACGTAAAAATTAAGCTGTCTAACTCTTGAAAAATTAGCAGTTTTACCTTATTAAATACAAGTAAAAATAACCAAAAGAATATTATTATAACAACGTGATTTTTTACACATTTCACTGTTATTTTCATTTCGTTTATGGTACACTCTCGGCGTAGAAAGTTTTAAAGCGGTGGCAATCTCTATAAAGGTAGGTGATGCTTATGAGCATCTGTTTAAAATCTATCGAAAGGAGGTTGTATTTTGTCAGTCTATGAAGCTTTGACATTAGTGTGTTCTTTTGCGACTTTACTAGTTGCATTAGTATCACTTATTGTTAAATTAATAGATATGAAAACAAAAAAATAACACCGCTCATAACTTTGCCTGATTGAGTGATGTTATTTCATCCTAATTAGCCACCGTCTTTTCAACGGTCTAAATCAGAGTCGAGTTGCAGCTCGGCTCTTTTTGTGTCTTCATTATACCAAAAAGAAAACGAATTGCAAACTTCGCAAATCCAAGTTTCCTCACATTTGTTCAGATTGTTCAATTACCTAAAATGTACATTTTTACTCATTACATTTATAATAATGAATAAGTAAATTGATTAAGGAGTTCATATGAAAGTACAAAGACCTAACTTTAAAGATATCCATTCATTTGAAGAATTTAATTGTTACTATTGGTACCGAGAAGAACTATCACAAATTTGTAAATCCCTTGGATTAGAGTATAGAGGTACGAAGCAAGAATTGAATGATATAATTCATCAATATTTTTTAGGAAATAAAATAGAAAAAAGAGTGAGCAACAAAACCAAAAATCAAGTCGAAGTTATAACTTTGGAAACTCCATTACTTTACTGTGGTTTTTCTTTCAATCAAAAATTTCGAGATTATTTTTCATCTGTAACAGGGATTAGTCCATTTAAATTTAGTGCTGATATGGCAACAGCTTGGCGAAAAGTAAAAAGAGAAAAAGACATCAACTTCACGATTCAAGATATGCTTAAAATATATTATGGTGAATCAGATTATGCTCAATATGATAGTTCAGCTTGTCAATGGAATCAGTTTTTAAAAGATTTTTGCTTAGATGAATGTGGCAATTTTTATTCTAATAAATTAAAAGTTGCATCGATTCTTTGGAAAGAAGTTAGAAATTCGACAAATAAAAAAATTTACACAAGAGAACTTTTAAAAAAATATGAACACAAAGTAACGGAATACCTTAAGAAATCAGGTTCTAGTTCATCGAATTAAATAAAATAGAATAGTTAATTACAAAAGAGAGCGGTAGTAAAAACAAAAAACGGTGAGTAACCTAATGAAGTGACCCCAAAAAGTTAGACTTTTTTTGAGACGACTTAAGTCGTCTCTTTTTGATTCATAAAACAAAATGTATGAATAACCCCCTAGGGGGTTCGCGCCAAAATTTTTGGCGCGTTTTTTTCTTGGATACATTATTTAACTTTCAAATAAATTTACTAGTTATGCAATACTAGCATAGTTTGAATAAGCTATTCTATAATTTACAGGACTCAGTCCATTCAATTTAATTTTTATACGTTTATTGTTGTAGTAATCAATATAATTGATAATAGCTTTCTCTAATTCGTCAAGAGACTTAAATTCCTTTTCAAATCCATAA
>NZ_CAUUHX010000006.1:0-50002 GCF_963545075.1 uncultured Granulicatella sp. | reverse complement strand
TAGTTTTCAAAGGTCAACGTCGCTTATCGCGACAACTCCTATATATTATCATAGGCGTTTTTCTCTGTCAACAACTTTTTTAAAATTATTTTTAAAATTTACTTTTCGTAATCGCTTCAAACGCGAACGTTCGTTAACAGTGCTTATAATTTACCATAGCTTTTTATTCTTTGCAAGTCTTTTTTAAAACTTTTTTTATATTTTTTGAGTTTTTTCTATCCTTTCTATTAAAACCTTATTTCTACGCTGTTTTTCCAGTTTACTTCTTCTTTTAAGAGGAGTATACTATATTCATCAGCCGAAATAGCTCAGTTGGTAGAGCAACGCACTCGTAACGCGTAGGTCACAGGTTCGATCCCTGCTTTCGGCATATTTTATGTTTTTTGTTATTTTTAACATTTTAAAATGTTGTTAAATCAACGTTTTACTTTTCTTCTATTTTCCGAATTTTAGTTTTACGGAACAATTTAGGAACAAATGAATCATGTATTTATAAAGCCCTCAGACTTTCACATCTGAGGGCTATTTTTTATTTCACTACATTTTGAATAATGGTTAATACAACTTCTTTTGCTTTTTCCATACTTTCTAATGTGACAAATTCATATTGCCCATGTAAATTTTCTGCACCGGTAAACAAGTTTGGTGTTGGAATTCCTTTAAAGGTAATAATACAACCATCTGTTCCACCTCTAAACGGTTGGACATCTGGTTCAATCCCACATTGGCGATATGCTTCTTTTGCTACTTCTACTGAAGTCATATCTTCTTTTAACACTTCATGCATATTAAAGTATTCATCATAAATATGACATTCAATTCTTGGAACATCATAAGTTGCATTTTGTTCTTCTACGATTTTAGCGAAAGTTTCTTTACGCTCTTGGAATTTCTCCATCGAATGATCTCGAATAATATATTCTGCTTCTACCATTCCAATATTTCCAGATTGTTTAGCAAGCATATAGAAGCCTTCATAGCCACTTGTTCTTTCAGGCACTTCTTGTTCTGGTAATTTTGCGAATAGTTTAGCAGCTTCAGCTAGTGCATTTACCATGACGTCTTTTGCTTGTCCTGGGTGTACACTTGTCCCATTAATTTTTACAACAGCTCTTGCTGCATTAAAGGTTTCATATTCCAATTTACCGACTACACCACTATCTAATGTATAGGCAAATTTTGCTGGCATTCTTTCTGCTTTAAAGCGATGTGCACCTTTTCCAATTTCCTCATCTGGTCCAAAGGCTACCCATATATCTCCATGTGGGATTTCTGGATTTTCTAACAAATCAATGGCAGCTTCTAATATTGAAACTAATCCTGCTTTGTCATCTGCACCTAATAAAGTTGTCCCATCTGTTGTAATTAAAGTTTGTCCGATATAATTTTTCAAATTCGGGAACTCTTCTACTCGCATCATCAATCCTAATTCAGAATTCAGTAATACATCATTCCCATCATAGTCATAATGAACTTGTGGTTGAATATTTTCCGCATTAAAATCTGCAGTATCGACATGTGCTACAAATCCAATGGTTGGTGCTGCTTTACCTTCTGGCAAATTGCTTGGAATACAAGCTACTAAATAAGCATCTTCTAAATCTAAAGAAATATTTGAAAAGCCTAATTCTCTTAATTCACTTTCCAACATTTGTAGAAAATCTAACTGACTCTTCGTCGTTGGAACTGCTGAAGAGTTTAAATCACTTCTTGTATTAATCTTTGCATATCGTACAAAACGATCTAACATGCTTTCTCGCATTAGTAAGAGTCATCTTCTTTCACTTGGTAGAATTCTAATTCTGCAACAGTTTCACGACCAAACATTTCAATCGTTACTTTAACTTTTTGTTTTTCGTCATCGATTTCTGTCACTTTACCACTCATACCATCAAAGGCACCTTCAGTAATAATCACATAATCTCCAACTTTAGCATGTAAATCTACTGGTGCGTGAGTTGGCACTCCTAAGCGTCCTAATAATGTATCCACTTCTTCTGGTAATAATGGTGAAGGTTTAGAACCTGCTCCGTGAGAACCAACAAACCCTGTTACACCTGGAGTGTTACGTACAACATACCATGCTTGATCAGACATAATCATTTCAACCAATACATACCCTGGGAAAGTTTTATTAACGGTAACTTTTTCTTTTCCATCTTTTACTTCTACTTCTTCTTCCTCTGGAACAATTACTCTAAAAATATTTTCTTCCATCCCCATTGAACTAATACGTAATTCAATATTTGATTTTACTTTGTTTTCATATCCTGAATAAGTATGTAATACATACCATTCTTTTGCTGCATTACTCATTGTAATTCCTCCTATTATTTGTTCATACAAAAAAACCTTCTAACTTGAAGGTTTTTGCTTGCTTTTATTATACCACTATTTTATAACTCTTGCGAATTATTTAATAATTAATTTAAATGCACTTGCAATCGCAAAATCCACTACTGTGAAAAATCCTAACGCAAGTAATACTGCCATTACAACTGTTAATGTATATTTGTTTACTTCTTTACCAGTTGGCCATGTTACTCTTTTCATTTCTTTAACAACATTTACTAAAAAACGCATGCGAAACTGCTCCTCTCGATTATTTAGTTTCTCGATGTAGTGTTTGTTTATTGCAAAACTTACAGAATTTTTTTAACTCTAAACGTTCGACACGCTTATTTTGTCCTAAAGTCAGTGTATAGTTTCTTGAACCACATACACTACATGCCAACGCTGCTTTCTTTTGTGCCATATTTTCACTACTCTCTTTCTTCTACTGTATCATATCTATTCAATCATAAAATTCTCAGTGCCAATTGTCAAGCATTAGCGAAAAAATATCACACTAATGACTAATAATACCATTTGCACGACATGAATCATTAACATATTTTTAATCGCTAATGCAAATGTTGTACGTTTCTCTTGTTTTTGAATAAAGAGTTGAATATTTTTATATACTGGTACTCCAACAACTAAAGTTCCTAACATTAAAATCGGTGCAATTCTAAATACAACTGCTAACACCATCGCTACAAAACTAATAAGATAGAGTCCTTGATACAATTTTAACGCCATTTGTTTTCCAATATAGTACACCAAAGTATAACGATGATTCGTAATATCCGTTTCTAAGTCACACAAATTATTACTTAACATAATATTCGCAATCGTACATACTAACGGCAATGAGAGCAATGCTACTTTGATATGATCGAACAATGCTAATCGGACAATCAACATTCCTTGGTCTAATCCCATCCAAGCGAAACTGGCTTCTGGCGAATTCAGAAAAATCACTATCCAAAAAATTCCAAATCCCATGGTAACTCCAGATAACACTTCCCCTAAAGGCATTCTTGAAATTGGAATTGGACCAAATGTATAAAAAATTCCAATTACAAAACAAAGTGTACCAACAAATAATAAAATGATATTCGTTCTCACCACTAAAAGGATTCCAATAATGGTTGCAACACCAACTAAACTTCCGAAAATCATCGTAGCTTGTTTAACCGTTAAAGACGAAGTTCCAATAATATTTTCTTCTTGACGATACGTTTCATTTTTCGCTTTGACATAATCCATTAAATTATTCATAACGGTCGTAGCCATATCAAAACATACCATTCCAATAAAGAACAACACCATATTAACTGCATTAAAATTTCCAAACGACCAAAACGAATACAGTAATCCAACCACAAAAGGAATAACACTCGCAATTTTCGTTCTTAATTCCACTAATTCAATGATATCTTTCATACTAATGCGACCCTTCCCATGTATATTGATCATTCGTTAGTTTAAACGCATTTTTAATCGAATTAGAAACATAGATTTTTTTATCTCTTGTCATGAAAACTGCATCCACATCATCTTTTTGATTGACATACTTCAATCCTGCTTCTACACCAATTGAGAACATAGAAGTCGACAATGCATCTCCACGAGTAGAACTTGAAACAATAATCGAAACTCCTGCTATATCATTTTCATATGGATATCCTGTTTTCGGATTTAAAATATGATGATAGGTTTTACCGTCTACTTCTAAATATCGTTCATAAATTCCTGACGTTACGATTGTCTTTTCTTTTTCTAAAATCGTTCCTAAAGTTTTACCACGACTTTCTAATGGATCTTGCAACCCAACATTCCAAGCTACTCCGTCTCGTGCAGGAGAACCTCCCATCACAACAATATTTCCACCCAAATCAAGAACAGCTGTTGTCACTCCTTCTTTTTTAAAGAAATTCCATAATTGATCCGCAATGAATCCTTTCGCAATTCCGCCTAAATCTAATAACATTCCTTTTTGAGTTAGAAAGACACTTTTTTCTTCATCATTTAAAACGACATTTTTATAATTGACTAAAGGTAGTGCATCATCAATTTCTTTTTGGGATGGTTTTCTAGCATCCGGGAAACCAATTCTCCATAAACTCGTTAAAGGTCCTACCGTAATATCAAAACTACCATCAAATTCTCCACTATATGCTAAACCTTGTTTAATCAAGTCATACACTTCATCGCTGACTGCAACCGCATGATCTCCAGCCGCTTCATTAATGGCATCTACTTCAGAACCACTAGCATTTACTGTAATTCTAGCTTCTAAATCTTTCACCATTGCAAAAGCGCGTGTTAATAATTCTTCAGTGTTTGGATGATAGACAGATAATGCTACTGCAGTTCCTAATAAGAAATCTGTTTTCTTAACGGGAGACTTAATAATTTCTCTTGGTGTTTTCACGGAAACTGATGAAACAACTTCTGCATCTTGAACTTTCTTTTGTTGGCAACTCACTAATCCAATTGAACTTAAGGCAAGAGTTGTTACCAACAACCATTTATTGATTTTCATATATCTCTCCTTAAATGTATAAATTCCATTCAAATAGTCTACTAAATTTTTCACAATAACTCAAGTTAAACTCCTGTTTCAAAAGAAAAAACCGAGCTTAAGCCCGGTTCATCGTTAAATTTAAATTAGCCTTGAGGTGCTGCCACTTTAATTTCTTTAGTGTCACCTTTTTGAGCTGCTTCAATTAATTTGTTAGCATATTCTACAAATGAAGTATGAGCTTGAGTTGCTCCTGATACTACTTCAACATCTGATGGATTTTGTTTTTCTACTAATCCAATGTTGTATGCTTTGAAGTATTCTGCAGGACCTGTACCCATTTTATCTTTCATTTGTTTTTCATAAGCTTCATCTTCTGATTTACGTTTACCATCTTTATTTAAGTTGTCATAGTCAGAAGATTTGATTTTTCCGCCTTCAACTACGATTGTAAACTCTACATGCCAACCACGTTTGTCAGCTTCAGATACTAATTTGTAAGTACCATCTTTTAATTCTCCTGAAGCAGTAGATTTTGCTGCTTGAGTAGTTTTTGCTGAAGAAGTTGTTGAAGAAGTTGATTTAGAACCTCCACCACATGCAGTTAATACAACTACTGATGATAATAAAGCAGCTGCTGTTGCTAATGATTTTTTGAATGTCATTTTATTCATCCTTTTCTCTTTAATTTCAGAATTTTATTAAATTCTTTAGGTATTATTATATCATGTTCCTATAACTCATTGCAAATTCTAACAATATCGGTAAAACTATGTCAAGCACATGTAAAAACATCCTATCTTCATAAAAAAACTCCAACTAACAGTCTTAGTCTCTGTTAATTGGAGTTTATTTTTCGATTACATTGTACGCTCTAACAATTGTTTCGTTAATTGCGTTAACATTGCCTTCATATCACTTTCAGGCAAACGTTCAATTTGAGATAATGCTTGTTTTGTATATTGTTGTGCTAATTGTTGTGCTTTTTGCAAGCCACCAGAATCATGCACAAATTTTCTTAGTAATAATCTTTCTTGTTCAGAGATTGCTTGTTTTTTCTCCAATAATGGAATGATTTTCTGAGACTCTTTTTCCATTGCATAAATTAATGGCGCTGTATAAACCCCTTGCGCAACATCTTCTAGCACAGGTTTTCCGAACTCTTGAGGCGTTACTTGATAATCTAAAATATCATCTAAAATTTGAAACGCCATTCCAATTTGTTGCCCAATTTTCTTAGCTCTAAGAGCATCATCCATCTGTCCTAATTTTGCTCCCATATAACAGCTAACCATAAATAATTGAGCCGTCTTTCCTTCAATTCGTTTCAAATATTCTTGAAGTCCTAAATCATAGCGATAGCGATTTCTCATTTGAGCTAATTCGCCCTCAACTACTCGTGCCATTCCATTTGTTGGGAGTGAAATTCCGTCTAAATCAGACAAATACGCTGAAAGAAGTTGATAACAACTCGTTAAAACAAAATCTCCAGCATAAATCGCCACACGATTTCCATAACGAGCATTCAGCGTCTCTTGACCTCTTCTCATGTCCGCTTCATCAATCACATCATCATGAAGTAATGTTGCAACATGTAGTAATTCTAACGCCGCTGCAACAGCTCTCACTTCTTGCGGCTTCCCATTTTTACACCAGTTAGCAAACAATGTTAGATAAGCAGGACGAATCATTTTCCCACCTTGTTGTAACATCGTTACAATTGCTTGATGAATTTCTGCATCTTCAATTTCAATACTTTCTAACATCAATTGACGAATGGCTATTAATTCCTGTTTTAAAAACGGGTATTCATTCCACATTGAATGAATCATTTCCATAATTTTTTCTCCAATCACTATAGACAAAAAGCCGGCAAAGCCGACTTTTATCTTATTTAACGTTCTTGTTTATCTGAACCGAAACCATAAATATGTTTCGAAGTTCCATACCACCATTTACCAGCAGTTTTTTGGAACCATGGGATGAAGTAGTAATCCAAACCAAATGCACGTCCTGATCCGTTCATTAAAGCAATTGCTGCTGGGATAAACCACATATTTACCCAGTAGAACATACCTGACAATACAAATGTTGTTACTAATCCAACTGTTACTGCATTAACAATCCATGTTAAGAATCCAGCCATAATTGCTAAACCAATCGCTAATTCTACAAATGACATAATTGTTTGCATTACATGTGCTACTTCAACATTTGGAATCATGATTTGCATAATTGAAGCAAACCAGTCTGGCATTTTATCTAATACCATCATTGGTTGTTCACCATATGAATAGTTAAATCCAAATGAAGTTGCTACTTCTGCCACTGTTTGAGTTGCTGCTCCACTTGCTGCTGCAACTGTTTCAGCTGCTCCACTTGCTGCACTTGTTGGTTCTAATAACCAAGGGAATGGGAATGCTAAATGAGTTCCGTCAATCCAACTATGTGCACCCCAAAGACCAAAGATTTTCTTCAATCCTTCGATTGTCCACATTCCACCATAGAATAAACGTAATGGTAATGCCCAAAGAACATTTCCGTAACGTGATAAATGTCCACGGAAGATATTACGACGATCTTTAATGTGGAAGAATTCGTGGAATACGTATTGAATTGCATAATATAATGAGAAGATTTCTAAGAAGTATTTGATGTTTACTAAATGTTTCATCAACATTGCAAAGAATCCACTTAAGTGATATTTGCCCATTAAGAAAGCTACACCATAATGAGATCCAATTGAAACCATGAATCCATCATATTTTCCTTTATAAGCAACTTTTGCAGTGTTTTCCACATCTGCAATAATATTTTTCGCTGCTGTATGTCCAGTTTGCTCAGCTGCTTGAACGATTTGTGGAGTTGGACGATTTTCTTTATCAGGTTCTTCGTAGTATGCTAAGTCCCCAATTGCATAAATGTTTTCTTCTCCATCTACTTGCATGAATTCATTTACAACTAAACGGCCTGCACGAGCAGATTTGAATCCGAACACTTCAGACTCAGTATTTGCTTTAACACCAGCTGTCCAGAATAATGAGTAAGTTGGAATGACAGTACCGTCTACTAAACGAATGCTGTTTTCTTTTACTTCTTCAATTCCGTTTCCTTTAATGACTTTAATGCCACGACCAGTCATGAATTTTTCAGCTTTAGCAGCATCTTTTTCATCTAACATATTTAAAATAGTTGGAACTGCTTCAACGATGTATAATGAGAATTCACTCTCATCTAAGTTGTATTGTTTCGCTAATACTGGAATCCAATCCATGATTTCACCGACTAATTCTACCCCAGTAAATCCAGCACCACATACTGTAAATGTTAATAAAGCACGGCGTTTTGGAGTTACATGCTCTTTAGCTGCACGTTCTACACAACGAATAATGTGTTCGCGCATTTTAATCGCATCTTCCATTGACCATAATGTAAATCCGTGTTCTTTCACACCTTGTACACCAAAGTCATTTGCTTCTCCACCCATACCGATTACTAAATAATCATATTGGAAAGATTTGTAAGTTGTTGTAACAACTTTTTTAGTTTTATCTAAGCTAACTACTTTGTCCGTTACTAATTGAACATTTTTTGAACGAGCAAATAGTTTTTGCAAATCATATTGAATTGCTTCTGGTTCTACACGACCTCCAGCTACTTCATGTAACTCCGTCATGTATGTTAAATATGGATGTTTATCAATTAAAGTAATTGTAACATCTTTATCTTTTCTGAAATGACGTGATAATTTTTTCGTTGCTGCTACTCCTGCAAATCCTGCACCGATAACAACAATATTTGTTTTCGTCATTAGAAATCCCCTCTCGTTTTGTAATTTTTTCACTTAAGCATTATAGTATAAAATCAACGTTTTGTCTAATTCTTTTTTAGTTTTCATTTGCTTTCATAAATTTACATTTCTTGTTTTTCACGATACGTTTTTAATATTTTTACATGATTTAATGCATAGTTTGCAGAAATTCCAATAGCAATTCCTGCGAAAATCCCCACAATAGACATAGCTGGTAAATACAATAACACATTCCAAGATTTTGCAATAAAACTTGCAATCACTAATTGCCCAAAATTATGTAAAATACCACCCGTCGCACTGACCCCAATTAAACTAACACGTTTTGGACCTAATTGTTTAATCAGCAACATCCCTAACAAACTAAACGTCGCTCCTGCGCTACTGTACAATAAAGTTGAAAACGTCCCACCTAACAAAGCAGTCAACAATGTTCTCAATAACACGACTAACACCACTTCTTGTAAGGACAATGTATATAAACCAATCACTGTAATAATATTGGCAACTCCTAATTTAGCACCCGGTGCAAAGGCAAAAGGAAAAGGAATCGCTTGTTCTAGTAAACTCAAAATAATTCCTTGAGCTGTTAATAACGAAATAAATAACATTTTTTTCAACGTTAGATTTTGTTTCATTTATCTATCTCCTCTCTTCAAACTCGCCTTATAATTGTACCATAACTCTCAAAAATCTTAAAAAGATATCTGAAAATTGAGCATAAAAACACCTCAAAAGTAGCTTTTACCCTAACTTTTGAGGCAGTATATCATTTATGAACGACGCATTAATAATTTTCTCTTCCATTCCATTACTTTTGGTGCAACATCTTGGAACATTGTAAACCAGAAGCGATTAATCGGTAAATCAAATTCTCCAATATACTCCACTAATGTTGGATCAAAGGATTGTTTGAATTTTGTAATTCCTGTATGATCTTCTGCATTACTTGAAACACCAAACATATCATAGTGGCGAATACCTTTTTCATCATACAGCTGTTGCATAATCCATGTTTGTAAAGCTTTATTCGCATTTAACCCAGCATCATCTGTAATATTCGCTCCATATAAATAATAAGCAGTATCTTTATAGGTAGCTACAAATGCTCCACTTAACACTTTTCCATTCGGATATTCATTACATAGGGAATCTAATTCAATAATTTCTTGTTCATATTTTGCAATATTTTTCAACAAACTTTCTCGCTGATTCAGTAAATTTGTTTTCTTTTTCTCATTTTGAGTACTTTTAACTTGAGAAGCAATTTTTTCTACTTCTGCTTTAGCTTGATGAATTCTATTTTCTGTCGATTCTTTTGCAACATGATAATCAATTTTAGCAAAATATAAATCCATCATATCGTGGGCATGTAATGTTTCATAAATCGTTGTTAAATATTCTTTACTTCTTGCAATATATTGATCGCGTTCAGCAGTAATACGATTTAACACTTCATAATCGTCAATATCTTCAATCGTTCCTTTATAACAAACTACTCCACGTTTTTGTGCCATTGTAACTTTATATCTTTCTTTAGAAGAAAAAGTATCTAAAATTCCTTTTCCTTTATCTTCTAATTCAACAATCATCGTCATTCTTGGCTGAATTCCATCAAACCCTAAATCTAGTGGTTGACTCACAAATCCTGCTTCTAACAATAATTGGCGAATCGTTTCTTGATTGATACCATCTTCTACAATTGAAAAGTCATTTAATCGTTCTCTCCACATAATTTCTGGGTCAATTTTCAATCCAAATACTCGTTTTTGTTTTAAATATGCTTTCAAAGTTTTAATGACTTCTTTAAATTGTTCTGAGTTATGATAATCCGTAACAATCCCTCTTGGAGCATACGCTAAATATCTTTTCACAACAGGAAGAGCACGATATAAAATCATCGTAGCTGCAACTGGTTCATCTTGGTCATTCATTACAAAAAGAAGATCATTACTCCATTCTCCTCTTGTTTTCACTTCTCCCCATTCCGGAGTTTGAAAAAGAGTACAGTTTCCTTGAGTTTGTAAAAACTCATGATATTCTGCTATAGAATTTCTCATATCTTTAATATACATCTCTAACTTCCTCTCAAGTGTTTTCATTAAACAGTATGACACTTCTACAATAGATTGTCAAAAAATGTTAGAAATTGACATCATGAAATAAACTCCCATACAAAAAAGCCAAGCTTTCGCTCGGCTTCTCTTTCTTCTAAAATAATTTTAAATATTGATCTAATTCCCATTGTGTGACTTGCGAACGATACGCTGCCCATTCGAATTTCTTCGCTTCTACAAAGTTACTATAGATGTGTCCACCTAATGCATCTTTTACAACAGTATCAGATTTTAAGCAATCAATCGCTTCTGCTAAGCTACTTGGAAGATCATCAATGCCTACTTCTTTTCTTTCAGCAGTTGACATTGCATAAATATTACGGTCAACTGGAGCAGGAACTGGTAATTTTTCACGAATCCCTTCTAAACCAGCACGTAAAATAGCCGCCATTGCTAAATAAGGATTTGCCGCTGGATCCACACTTCTTAATTCGATTCGAGTAGAAAGACCTCTTGCTTCAGGAATACGAATTAATGGAGAACGGTTTTGAGCTGACCACGCAATATAAACAGGCGCTTCATAACCTGGAACTAAACGTTTATACGAGTTAACTGTTGGATTACAAATCGCTGTTAAAGCTTTTGCATGTTTCATGACACCAGCAATGAAATAACGACAAGTATCGCTTAATTGTTGTTCACCGTTTGGATCATAGAAGGCATTATTTCCTTCTTTATCAAATAATGATAAGTTAAAGTGCATCCCGCTACCTGCAATTCCAAATACTGGTTTCGGCATGAAGGTTGCATGCAATCCATGTTTGCGAGCAATCGTTTTAACCACTAATTTGAAAGTTTGAATATTATCACACGCTGCTACTGCAGAAGCATATTTCCAGTCAATTTCATGTTGCCCAGGTGCTACTTCATGGTGACTTGCCTCAATATCGAAGCCAATTTTTTCTAATTCTAGTACGATTTCACGACGACATTCTTCCCCTAAGTCAACTGGAGCTAAATCGAAATAACTTCCTTGGTCATTCCCTTCAAGAGTTGGTTCTCCATTTTCATCTAATTTGAATAAGAAGAACTCTGGTTCTGGTCCTAAATTAAAATGAGAAAATCCTAATTCTTCCATTTCTTGTAAAATACGTTTTAAGTTTGAACGTGGGTCGCCTGCAAATGGTGTTCCATCTGGTTTATATACATCACAAATTAAGCGCGCGATTGTTCCGTGTTTACTACTCCATGGGAATACAACCCATGTATCTAAGTCAGGGTATAAATACATATCACTTTCTTCGATACGAACAAAACCTTCAATGGATGAACCATCGAACATCATTTTATTCGATAATACTTTTTTTAATTGAGTAATTGGTACTTCCACATTTTTAATCGTTCCTAAAATATCTGTAAAAATCAAACGTAAATAACGAACGTCCATTTCCTCAACTTGTTTTAAAATTTCTTCTTGTGTGATTGTCATTTTTCTCCACCCCTATAGTAATTTCTCTTGTCCAGATAATCTTCCAATATGCATAATTTCGTTATACAAAATTCGTCGAACATCTTCATCCGTTAATCCATCATTTGTCGACGTTTTTTCTAACGGATTTTTCTTTTCATTCGAATAAATTTTTTGAATCGCAACAATGGTTAATCCATCTGATAAGTAGTCTTTGATTTCTAATAATCGATCGACATCATTTAGTGAATACATTCTGCGATTAGTGTCTGAACGTTCCGGTGTAATTAAACGTTGTTCTTCATAGTAGCGAATTTGCCTTGCCGTTAAATCAGTCAATTTCATCACTGTTCCTATTGGAAATACTGCTAAAGAACGTCGTAATTCTTTTTCTCCCATCCTCAAACACCTCTCTTATTCTCTATGATAGCTGTATTGTAAAAATAACTCACATAAAAGTCAAGGATTCTCTCACTTTTTATGTTACATTTTCTAACATAACTTTCTTTCCAATAAAAAAGCCAGGTTTCCCCAGCCTTTCACTTTTGTTATTAGTTTTCAGTTCCCCAAACTTCTTCGGCAACTTCTTTAATTAATGCTAATTTTGCCCATTGTTGTTCTTCTGTTAAGATATTTCCTTCTTCAGTTGAAGCAAATCCACATTGAGTACTTAATGATAATCTATCTAATGGAACATATTGACTCGCTTCTTTAATACGAGCAATCAACTCTTCTTTACTTTCTAGTTCTCCAAATTTAGAAGTGACTAAACCTAACACAACTTTTTTATCACCAGTAACTTTTGCTAATGGAGTAAAGTCTCCAGCACGATCTGTATCGAATTCTAAGTAGTAAGCATTCACTTCTTCTTCTCCAAATAATTCATCAGAAACAGATGCATAACCACCACTTGCAGCCCAAGTAGAATGGAAGTTACCACGGCATACGTGAGTATTTACCACTAATCCTTCTGGAACATTTTTATAAACGGCATTATTTAAACGTAAAAATGTTGCTGCTAATTCACGTCTCACTTCTTCTTTGTCACGACCTTGTCCCCAAAGCGTTAAGAAGTTATCATCCACTAAAATACCCCATGTACAATCATCAACTTGTAATGTACGTAATCCTTCATCAAATAATTGTTGAATCACTTCTAAATAAGCTTTTGAAATATCTTCAACTACATCATCAAAGTTTGAATAAACACTATTCAATTGTTCCACATGTTCTTCATCACGAATTAATTCAAAGTATAATTGAGATGGTGATGGAATTGTAATACGAGCTTCCACTTCATCATTATCCGCTACTAAATCTCTTAAAAATGTATAGTGAGCAATGAACGGATGGTTACGTCCATGAATCTTTGCTGATACAGTTGCAGAGTCTGGTTTAGTCACTTCATCATGGAATTGGTATCCTGTTTTAGCTTGAACTCGTTTAATTCCTCCTAATCCCCAGAAGAAATCTAAATGCCAATAAGCACGACGAAATTCCCCGTCTGTAATTCCTTTATATCCAGCTTCAATTTCTTTTTTTACTAAATCACGAATTGCGGCATCTTCAAAGTTTTTCAATTCTTGGTAACTAAAGTTTCCTTTTTCAAACTCTTGGCGAGCTTGTTTTAAATTTTCAGGTCTTAAGAAACTTCCTACTGTATCAAATCTAAATGGTGCATGTTTTGTCATATTGATTACCTCTCTTCTCTAACTAACGTAATTTCATTGTAACTGACTGATGCGTTATTGTAACATACTAATTTACTATAGTTATCTATAGCTTGAAACTATGTTTGAACGATAAAAAAACTCTTATAGAACATTCTATCCTACAAGAGTTTCTCTCAGTATCACTTATTTTTCTTTATAAATTTTTGGATATTTTAATAATAAAATCGCTACCGCAATCGTTACAATTAATGTTTGTAATCCAGCAATGCCATTCACTGTGAATGAATACCAATATGGAGATACTCCTTCTGGAGCATATTTTCCCCAAAATAAAAATCCAGCTACAAAATGCCAGAAATAGCGAATCCCTACACCAATGATTGAAGAAATAATAATGTAAAAAATTGCTAAAGTATGTTTTTCATTACGAATTGCTGTTTGAAATTGATGATGAAGTAATCCAGCAAATCCCATTACTCCAAACGCTACGATGTATTCTAAAAGCACTTGAGAGAATGATAAGTAAACAACTTTTCCAAGTACAAAATGTAAGATTCCCCACACTAGACCCGAAAATAGCGCTGGATACAATCCTCGACGCAACGCAAACACTACTAAAACAATCGCACCAAACGATGGAGAAAACCATCCCATAAAATGAGGAATAAATGATAACGCCATCGCTAAAGCTGCAACAATTGCTCCCTCCACCCATGCAATTCTTTTTACAGACATAAAAAAGCCTCCTTGTTTTTTTACAAAGAGACCCTGTTGCAGACAATTATTCATACAATCCCTACGCACGCATTAACGTAACAGGTTCTAAGAGTTTGTAAACACATCTCAGCCAACGGCACCTCTTTGTATCTTTTTTTATATGAATTTAGTATACGCCCTTATAAAGATAGTTTCAACACTTATTTCTTCATAAACTATCTATTTTCTTGAAATTTCCTTAATTTTTATTTGCGGTATTAATTCTTCAATCAACTCTCTAGTTGCAATCCCTACAGAAAAAGCAGTAGCACTCCCCGATGCTGCCCCTTGTTTAAGGCTCTCTTTAAAATCACTTGTTTCTATATATTTTGCCATAAAGCCTGCTAACATCGAATCTCCAGCACCTACAGAATTAATCAATTTACCTTTTGGAGTATTTGAAGTCAATACTTCTCCTGTTTCACTGACTAGAAATGCTCCTTCACCTCCACAAGAAACCAAAACATTACGTGCCCCTTTTTCTTGTAATTTAAACGCATAGGCTATCATTTCTTCTTGCATTTCAATGTTCACTCCAAATAATTCTTCTAATTCATGTTGGTTCGGCTTAATGATAAACGGCTGATAAGGTAAACAGGCTAATAATGAAGCTTTTGTTGTATCTAGTACTAATTTCACATCTCTAGAACGACAAAGCTTTGCAATTTCAACATAAGACGTCTCATCTAATCCTGGAGCAGCATTACCAGCTAAAAATACAACATCCTCTTCTTTCACCTTGTCTTCCAAATAATTCACTAATTCTTGGAACTTCTCTTTCCTCACATTAGGGCCAGCTGCATTGATTTCTGTTTCTACTTCTCCTTTAACTTTGACATTAATTCTTGTCGTACCTTCTACAGAAATAAATTGAGGTTTAATCCCTTCATTTTCTAGAAAGTCCTTAATATAATCCCCCGAAAATCCTCCAAGGAATCCTGTAGCGATATTATCGATTCCTAATCGTTTTAATAGAATCGACATATTAATCCCTTTACCACCTGCTACATATTCCTCACCTTTTGAACGATTTAATGCCCCTAATTGGCAATTGGGAACTTGGATCACTAAATCCACTGCTGGATTAAACGTAATGGTGTAAATCATATTCTCACCTACTTCCAATGTAAAAAATAGGGCTAGCAAAATGCTAGCCCTCTAAAAACATCCTAAAATGTAATTATTTTTTTAAGTTGTAGAATGCTGAAAGACCTTGGTAAACAGCTAAGTCACCTAATTGATCTTCAATACGTAATAATTGGTTGTATTTAGCAATACGGTCTGTACGGCTTAATGAACCAGTCTTGATTTGTCCAGCATTTGTAGCAACTGCGATGTCAGCAATTGTTGAATCTTCAGTTTCACCAGAACGGTGTGATACAACTGCAGTGTATCCAGCTTTTTGAGCCATTTCAATAGCGTTGAATGTTTCAGTTAAAGTACCGATTTGGTTAACTTTGATTAAGATTGAGTTTGCAACGCCTTGTGCAATACCACGAGATAAGATTTCAGTGTTAGTTACGAATAAATCGTCACCTACTAATTGAACTTTACCGCCTAAGCGTTCAGTTAATAATTTCCATCCATCCCAGTCATTTTCGTCACAGCCGTCTTCGATTGTGATAATTGGGTATTTCTCAACTAATTCAGCTAAGTATTCTACTTGTTCAGCAGGAGTACGTTTAGCACCTTTTTCGCCTTCGAAGATTGTGTAGTCATATACGCCATCTTTGAAGAATTCTGATGAAGCACAGTCAAATCCTAAGAATACATCTTTACCTGGTTCTAAACCAACTTTTTTAATAGCAGCTAAGATTGTTTCTACAGCATCTTCAGTACCTTCAAATGTTGGAGCGAAACCACCTTCGTCACCTACAGCAGTTACTAAACCGCGGTCGTGTAAAATAGCTTTTAATGCATGGAATACTTCAGCACCCCAACGTAAAGCTTCTTTAAATGTTGGCGCACCAACTGGTAAAATCATGAACTCTTGGAATGCGATTGGAGCATCTGAGTGAGATCCACCGTTAACGATGTTCATCATTGGTGTTGGTAATACTTTAGTGTTGAATCCACCTAAGTATTGGTATAATGGTTGATCTAAGTAATCAGCAGCAGCACGAGCAACAGCGATAGATACACCTAAAATTGCGTTAGCTCCTAATTTACCTTTGTTTGGAGTTCCATCTAATTCGATCATTAATTTGTCGATCGCCATTTGTTCGCGAACGTCAAAACCGATGATTGCTTCAGCAATAATGTTGTTTACATTATCAACAGCTTTTTGAACTCCTTTTCCTAAGTAACGAGATTTGTCGCCATCACGTAATTCAACTGCTTCGTATTCACCAGTAGAAGCTCCTGAAGGAACCATACCGCGTCCGAACGCTCCGCTTTCTGTGTAAACTTCAACTTCGATAGTTGGGTTACCACGTGAATCTAATACTTCTCTTGCTAATACATCTGTAATAAATGGCATGATTTATTAACTCCTTTATATTTATTTGTACGTTTCTATTTTAGTCGAAAAATGCTTTCTATGCAATCTTTTCCTTAAATTGAAAGCCTTTTTTTATGATTATTTTTGAATTAAGCTTTCGCCTGTCATTTCTTCAGGTTTTGCTACATTCAATAAATCTAACATTGTAGGTGCAACGTCAGCTAAACGACCACCTTCACGTAATGTAACACCTTTTTTCGTTACAATTACTGGTACTGGAACTGTTGTATGCGCAGTATGTGGAGTACCTTCTGGTGTAATCATTGTTTCTGAGTTACCGTGGTCAGCAAAGATAATTGCAGTACCACCTTTAGCTAAAATAGCATCAACTACTTTACCTAAGTTTTCATCTACCGCTTCAATTGCTTTAATGGTTGGTTCTAACATACCTGAGTGACCAACCATATCTGGATTTGCGAAGTTTAAGATAATTGCATCATTTTCATCGTTTTGGATAGAGTTATATAATGCATCTCCTACTTCATAACAACTCATTTCAGGTTTTAAGTCATATGTTGCAACTTTTGGAGAAGGAATTAAAATACGGTTTTCTCCTGTGAACTCTTCATTACGTCCACCATTCATAAAGAATGTAACGTGAGGATATTTCTCAGTTTCTGCAATACGTAATTGTGCTAATCCTGCTTTAGATAATACTTCTCCTAAAACATTTGTCATTGGAATTGGTGGGAATGCTACTTCTGCATCCACACTTGGATTGTATAATGTCATTGTCACAAATTTAACATTTGCAGCATGTTCACCACGATCAAAGTTTGTCCACTCTTTATCTGTAAATGTATTTGATAATTGAATCGCACGGTCAGGGCGGAAGTTAAAGAAAATAACTGCGTCATTTTCTTCAATTTTCGCTACTGGTTGTCCATCTTTAACAATTACTGATGGAATGACAAACTCATCCGTTACATTTTCAGCGTAGCTATGTTCAATAACTGCTTGAGCAGATTCAAATTGAGGTCCTTTTGCATGTGCAATTGCATCATAAGCTAATTGAACACGTTCCCAACGTTTATCACGGTCCATTGCATAGTAACGACCTGATACTGTTGCGATTTGACCTACTCCAACTTCAGCAATTTTTTCTTCTAAAGTCTTAATATAAGCTGGACCAGCTTTTGGATCCACGTCACGTCCATCCATAAATGCATGAACATAAACTTTAGAAATACCTTTTGCTTTTGCTGTTTCAATTAATGCTAATAAATGATTGATATGGCTGTGTACTCCACCATCAGATAATAATCCAAATAAGTGTAATGCAGAACCATTTTCTAATACATGATTAAACGCACCATTTAATGCTGGGTTTGTATCGAATTCACCATCTAAAATTGCTTTATCAATACGAGTTAAGCTTTGGTATACGATACGACCTGCACCGATATTTGTATGACCTACTTCTGAGTTCCCCATTTGTCCATCTGGTAGACCTACATCTAATCCAGAAGCTTTCAATGTTGTATGAGGAAATTCGTTATAATAACGGTCAAAATTTGGTTTATTTGCTTGTGCTACAGCGTTACCTTCTACTTCTGGTCTCCATCCGAAACCATCTAAGATAATAATCGCTACTGGTGATTTAGACATTATTTTACTGCCTCCAATAAAGCTAAGAATGATTCAGGTTGTAAGCTTGCTCCACCTACTAAAGCTCCATCCACATCTGGACAAGCCATATATTCTTTAATGTTTTCAGGTTTAACAGAACCACCGTATTGTACACGAACTTTATCTGCAACTTCTTGACCGAAGTCAGCTGCTACAACGTCACGTACTACTTTACACATTTTTTGAGCGTCATCTTGGGAAGCTGATTTACCAGTTCCGATAGCCCAAATTGGTTCATATGCAATGACTAATGATGAAACTTGTTCATTTGATAATCCAGCTAACGCAGCAGAAACTTGTGCTCCTACAAACTCAGCAGCTTTACCAGCTTCATAAGTTTCTAATGTCTCACCACAACAAATAATTGGTAACATACCGTTTGCAAAAATAGCTTTTGCTTTTTTATTAATATCAGCATCAGTTTCGTGGAAATATTCACGACGTTCTGAGTGTCCAATTACTACATAGTGAACGCCCATTTCTGATAATACTTTTGGAGAAGTTTCTCCTGTATAAGCACCTTCTTGTTCGAAGTAGCAGTTTTGAGCAGCTACTTTTAATTCTGAACCTTCAGCTGCAGCTAATAAAGAACTTAAATCAACTGCTGGAGCTGCAATAGCAGACTCAACAACTGCTGATGATGGTAATTTCCCTGCTAAAGCCTCAACGAATGCTTGAGTTTCTTTAGGATTTTTGTTCATTTTCCAGTTTCCTGCAATAATTGGTTTACGCATAATTTTTCCTCCTAAAATCGTTTATGAAGCAGACTCACAAAAATGAACGCGTCATTTCAGTGAGTCTTTTTCAAATTTATTTAATTATTTATCACTAATTGAAGCTACACCAGGTAATTCTTTACCTTCTAGGTATTCTAATGAAGCTCCACCACCAGTTGAGATATGAGTGAATTTATCAGCATATCCTAGTGAAATTGCTGCTGCTGCAGAATCTCCACCACCGATGATTGTTGTAGCATTTTCTAGAGATGCAATAGCTTCACATACGCCAATTGTTCCTTTAGCGAAGTTAGATAATTCAAATACACCCATAGGTCCATTCCATACAACTGTTTTAGCATCTTTTAAGTAGCTAGCAAATAATTCAACTGTCTTAGGACCAACGTCTAAACCTTCTTGGTCAGCTGGAATTTGGTCAGAAGGTACAATTGTAGCAACTGCATCGTTTGAGAATTCTTTTGCAACTACATTGTCAATTGGTAATACTAATTTGTCGCCAGCTTTTTCCATTAATTGTTTTGCTAATTCAACACGATCTACTTCTAATAATGATAGACCTACTTCACGACCCATAGCTTTGAAGAATGTATAAGCCATTCCTCCACCGATTAATACTTTATCAGCTTTATCTAATAAGCTTTCGATTACACCAATTTTATCTGAAACTTTTGCTCCACCTAAAATCGCAACGAATGGACGTTCTGGTGTATCTACTGCTCCACCGATAAATTTAATTTCTTTTTCCATTAAGAAACCAGCTGCAGTTTCTAATTGGCTAGCAATTCCTACGTTTGAAGCGTGAGAACGGTGAGCTGTACCAAATGCATCATTTACGAACAACTCTCCTAAAGATGCCCAATATTTGCCTAACTCAGGATCGTTTTTAGATTCTTTTTTGCCATCTAAATCTTCGAAACGAGTGTTTTCAAATAATAAAACATCTCCTTCAGCTAAACCATTGATAGCTGATTCTAATGCTTCTCCACGAGTTTCTGGAACGAATGTTACGTCTTTTTTCAATAATTCTGATAAACGTACAGCAACTGGACGTAAGCTTAAACGAGCTTTATCTTCTTCAGATTTTACTTTTCCTAAGTGAGAGAAAAGAATTACTTTTGCATGATTATCAATCAAGTATTGAATAGTTGGTAATGCTTGAACAATACGGTTGTCATCTGTAATAACGCCATCTTTTAATGGAACATTAAAGTCAACACGTACTAATACTTTTTTACCTTTAACAGATAAATCTGTCACAATTTTTTTAGCCATAGAATAGCCTCCTAGAAAAAATTTATTTGGAGCGAGTGTAATACCCACATTATGAAAACAGGGCGAGGAAGCGAATGCTTCCATCGCCCTGAAAAATTCGATACGATTAGCTATATCAAAACTTTATATTATAAGTTTGCGAAGTATTCTAAAGTACGAATTAATTGTGCAGTGTATGACATTTCGTTATCGTACCAAGAAACTGTTTTAACTAATTGTTTGTCGCCTACAGTCATTACTTTAGTTTGAGTAGCATCAAATAATGATCCATAAGTGATACCTACGATATCAGTAGATACTAATGGTTCTTCAGTATATCCGTAAGATTCAGTTGCAGCAGCTTTCATTGCAGCGTTAATTTCTTCAGCAGTAACTGGTTTTTCTAATACTGTTACTAATTCTGTTAATGAACCTGTTGGTACAGGAACACGTTGAGCAGCACCATCTAATTTACCGTTTAATTCTGGAATTACTAAACCGATAGCTTTAGCAGCACCAGTTGTGTTAGGAACGATGTTTACAGCTGCAGCACGAGCACGACGTAAGTCTCCTTTTGGATGTGGAGCGTCTAATGTGTTTTGGTCACCAGTGTAACCGTGGATTGTAGTCATTAAACCTTCAACAATTCCGAAGTTATCGTTTAAAGCTTTAGCCATAGGTGCTAAACAGTTTGTAGTACATGAAGCACCAGAAATAACTGTTTCTTTACCTGTTAAAATGTCGTGGTTTACGTTGTATACAACTGTTGGTACATCGTTACCACCAGGAGCAGAGATAACAACACGTTTAGCTCCACCTTTTAAGTGTAATTCAGCTTTTTCTTTAGAAGTGAAGAAACCAGTACATTCTAAAACGATATCAACGCCTAGTTCTCCCCATGGTAATTCTTCAGGATTACGGTTAGCTAATACTTTAACTTCTTTACCGTTTACGCGGAATGCGCCTTCTAATACTTCAACTTCACCGTTGAAACGTCCTTGTGTTGAATCGTATTTTAATAAGTGTGCTAATTGTTTAGCATCTGTTAAGTCGTTGATTGCAACAACTTCTAATCCTTCCACTTCTTGAATACGACGGAATGCTAAACGTCCAATACGTCCGAAACCGTTAATACCAACTTTAACTGTCATAATAGTTTTTCCTCCTAGGAATATATTTTTTTATTTTTAGCGGGTTACCCCGTTCAAAACCATATTTGCTAAACTCTCATCGATTACAAACCACGTTCGGTCGATAGGAGCTAATTTGGCATAAGCCATTAAAGCTTCTGCCTTTTGAGCACCTTCCACAATAGCAATTCCATGTGGGATGGACTCTAAATCACTAAGATGCAAACCTACTCGTGGAAGTTTAAAAACTACCTTTCCTTTTGCATCGAAGAAACAACCAAACGCTTCACCTACAGCACGCCTGTTCGCAATAAACTGACTTTCTTGAGGCAACAAGCCCCTTCTTTCAGCCATAACACTTGCATTTCCAACGCTATACAATAAGCAATTCGCTTGTTTCATCATTGTCAATGTTTGAGAAACCAATGGTTCTTGTAATAACGGAAGATACGTCTCTTTACTAACATGTTCTGGAACATATAATGAAAAATGTTCTCCGCCAGTTTTTATTGCCATCTTCTCACTCACACTATTTGCTTGGATTAAAGTGGAACCACCCACTCCTCCCCTAGCAGGGACAAATGAAATTTCACGTTGTTGTAAAATCTCTTTTGAAAAATATTCTGCTACCATCGCCATCGTTCTACCACCCGTCACTGTAACGATTGATTGATCAACTGGCAACATCCATTTCATCAATTCCTGTACTTGATTACTAATTTGCATTCCCTTATTTGGACCATTATCAGTAACCACTTTACAAAATCTAATTCCTAGCTTATCCGAAATTTCTTTTTCAAAATTAGTCATTTCGATACACTGTTGAATGATTGAAGTTAACCCAAGATAAGTATCTTTTCCTAACTCAGTAACAAACATTCCTTTTGCAGAATATGTAATTAAACCTTGTTCTTTTAGTATATCTGTTTCAGAACGAAGAATCCGTTCTGATATTTCCAACTGCTTCGCAAGCCCTCTTCGACCAATCGGTTGTGTTCGTTGTATCGCTCGCAAAATTTGGAAACGAATTTTTAACAATTGATTGCTTTCGGGGACTAGAAGTTGCATTAATGTCATACAATCCATAATTCCGATTCCCTTCGTTTCATTACTGGGCTAAAAACCGTCCCTAAAAATCAGCTATCTATACTTAGAAAACTTTCTTAATTACACAAATATTGTACCAACAATCTTTGTAAAATGCAACTTGAAAGTGTTTAATATTTTTTAAAAATAATTCTAACCGGGACTTTTTCAGTCCCTTTCTATTTCCTTTTTTCTCCTTTAAACTCGCCTTTTTCTACTTCTACTAAATCATTTCTTTTCTTTTTTTGTAAGGGTTTCTTCTTGTTTTTTCATATGAATTTGGATAAAATATTCTTACATTGTTTAGCTGCCTTAGTGTAATGGATATCACATAAGATTCCGGTTCTTATAATGGGGGTTCGATCCCCTCAGGCAGCGCTTGTATTACTCATTTCTGATTGAGTTAATCTTTGAATGAGTTTATAATTGAAGCGAGGGAAGTTATCCTTCCCCTCGGTTGAAGAAAAACGTTATTTACGGTGTTTCCGAGGCATAGGTTTATTACGTTTTTTTCTTGGCATCCTATTTAGGATGCCTTTTTCATATAATCATCAATTTTTTGGGTGCAAAAAAGCCAGGGGTTTCACCCCTGGCTTATTTGCAGTTTTATAGCTCACCATACTACTAGACTGCTTTATTATTTTTCTAAACCTTCAATGATTTTTGTTAAGTTCCATTTCATCATGCTTAAGTAGCTATCTCCATCTTTACCTTTTTCAGCAATTGAGTCAGTAAAGATTGTTGAATAAATTGGTTTACCTGATTCATTTGAAACTGTCTTCATTGGACGATCATCAACACTTGATTCAACGAATAATGAAGGAACTTTAGAGTTTTTAAGAATTTCTACTAAACGAGTAGTTTGTTCAGGAGTACCTTCTTCTTCCGTATTAATTTCCCAGATGTAAGCTGATGGAACTCCATAAGCTTTAGAGAAGTACTTGAAGCAACCTTCACTCGTAACAATTAATTTTTTCTCTTCTGGAATTTTAGCAAGACGTTCTTTAGCATCTTTATCTAATTTATCCAATTCAGCAACATATTTATCAAGATTCTTTTGGTAAGTATCTTTATGTTCTGGATCTTTTGCAATTAATTGTTTTGCAATATTTTTAGCATAAATCACACCATTTTCAATGTTTAACCATGCGTGAGGGTCTTCTTTACCTTTTTCTTTTGCACCTTCAAGGTAAATTACATCAACGCCATCACTTACTGCAAAGTAGTCTTTATCTGCTACTTTACCAGCATTTTTTACCATTTTAGTAAACCATGCATCGTCTGCATTTTCTAAGTTAATACCATTATAGAAAATGATATCTGCATCATGGATTTTTTGAACATCTTGTGGTAATGGTTCATATTCGTGTGGATCTTGTCCAACTGGAACAATACTGTGAATGTCCGCTAAATCCCCAGCAACGTTTTTTGTAATATCATAAATGATAGAGTTTGTTGCTACTACTTGTACTTTTTTAGGTTCATTACTTTTTGTTGTAGTTGTAGATGTAGATGTTGTGTTTGTTGAACATCCTGCAAAACCTACTAATGATAATAAACCGACTGTTAATAATTTCCCGATTTTCATACTTTTTTCCTACCTTCCCTTTGTTTTGGTGATACAATAAAACTAATCACAAAGAATGCTGCAGCAGTTAATACAATGGTTGAACCTACTGCAATATTAAACGTATAGCCGATTACTAAACCAACAATCGAAGAAAGTGAACCAAATATCGCTGATAAAGCTAACATGGTTTTCAAACTCTTCGAATATAAATAAGCTGTTGCTGCTGGTGTAATCAGTAACGCTACAATCATAACTGTTCCGACACTTTGCATTGCTGTAATCGAAACTAACGCTAGAAGAAACATTAATAAATAATGATAGAATGATACATTCAATCCAGCTGAACGAGCAAAGACTGGGTCAAAACTCGTTACTTGTAATTCTTTAAAGTAAGAAACAATCGTTACAAAAACAAATATTCCTACAATTGCCGTAATCAATAAATCAAAATCTTGTACCGCTAAAATATTCCCGAATAAAATATGGAATAAGTCAGTCGAACTTTTCGCAACACCGATTAAGATAATCCCCAATGCTAAAAACGAACTAAAGGTTATCCCAATGGCTGTATCACTTTTCACGACACTATTTCGATTAATAAATGCGATAATAAAGGATGCTAATAAGCCAAACGCTAAAGCTCCAAAAAAGAAATTAACGCCGACAATATAAGATAATGCCACCCCTGGTAACACCGCATGAGAAATCGCGTCTCCCATCAACGACATTCCACGAAGAATGATAAAACATCCAATCATTCCGGCAACTGCCCCAATTAAAACGGAAGAAATTAATGCATTTTGCACAAAATGATAATTCATTAATCCTTGTAAAAAATTATTCATGACTTTGTCCCCCTTGCGCAATGAAAACTTCGCCACCGTAAGTTTTTCTTATTTTTTCAGGAACAAATGTTTCCTCAGTTTTTCCACTATCTACAATTCCACGATTCACTAAAATCACTTGATCAAAATAATCACGTACTTTAGATAAATCATGATGCACCATTAAAATAGTCTTTCCTTCTTCTTTCCATTGACGAATTAAAGTCATAATCACTTTTTCACTCATCATATCAATTCCCACAAATGGTTCATCCAAGAAGATATAGTCTGCTTTTTGGACTAAACAACGTGCTAATAATACCCTTTGAAATTGTCCACCAGATAATGCACCAATTGGACGATTGGCTAATTCTGTCAAACCAACTTCTTCAATCGCTTCATCGACATCTTTCCAGTCTTGAGCGTTTAAACGCTGAAATGGTTTCATTTTCACAGTTTTTCCTAACGCTACACATTCACGAATTGTAATTGGAAATGTAAAATCCAAATTACTTTTTTGTTCTACATAAGCAATTCTTTCTAATGATTGACTTGCTTCTTCCCCATCGAATGTCACTTTTCCCGTATGTTGGATTAACCCTAGCATTGCTTTTAATAAAGTAGATTTCCCTGCCCCATTAGGACCAATAATTCCCAAAATCGTTGGGCCATTGACTTCTACATGACAATTCTTTAAAACATCTGGTTGCATTGCGTAAGATACTCCCAGATTTTCGACTTTAATCATGAATCTACCTCCTTCTTTCTATCATATTTCTTATGCCAATAATTAGGTTACCCTAAATAGATGCTCTCGTCAAGAGTTTTTTAGGTAAACCAAAACATTTTTGAAAAAATCCTATTTTTATATAAAAAAGATAAAGAATAGAGCGTTCTCATGTCCTTTACCTTCTTAAAATCCTATTCTTTTTTATCTTCTTTTGCTCCTAAAGCTGTTAATGTATTAGAGAATAAATGATGCTTATAGTCTTTATCAATCTCTTTATAATAACTATAAAAAATATCTACCATGACTAAAATTGGAAATTGTGGAGAAATTAGTCCCCCTTGATCCAAGGCATTTTTCATAGCAATTAATACTAATTCATCACAAACTTTTTCACTTTCTTCACTTCGTTTTGAAGTAATTAAAACGGTTTTTGCCCCTTGCTTTTTCGCTTGGCGTACTGCCTCTACGACACTTGCATTCGCAGAAACTGAAATTCCAATGACTAAACACTGCTCGTCAACAAGTACCCGATTCATCAGCATTGTATGCAAATCCGTAATTGCCTCACAAATCATCCCCAATCTCATAAATCGAAACTTCATCTCATGAGCCGCTAATCCCGAACTTCCTTGTCCATAAATATAAACTCGTTTCGCATTATTCAATAAACCACACACCTTAATGACTTGACTTTCATCAATTAAAGAAAAAGATTTTGATAGTAATTCTTCATAATCTGATAAAACAGTTTTCGTTAAATCATTATGAATCACTTGTCCCTCTTTTTTACTTTCTTGGAAATCATATATAAATTGTCGATACCCTTCATAACCACATTTTTGAGCAAAACGTGTCAATGACGGAATTGACACAAACAATCTCTCCGATACGGCTCTAGCTGACAAAGATTCTTCTGTAGAATTTTGCTTCAAAAAATATTGAGCAATCGTTTTTTCATTAGGCGTTAATGTATCATAAATCGATTCAATTAATGGTGTGACTTTTTTCTCAAAAGATATCATATCGTTACTCCCTTAACCTTTTCATTACTGCTAGTGTATCATATTTTTCTTCTTTCGTGTTTCAAAAAATAAAAAGCTAGGAGACTTTCATCCCCTAGCTTAAAAGAGTTTAGATAATGATTAATCATCTACTCCTAAAATTTCGTTAATATTGTTTTTATAAAGAATAGCTTTCGCACCGTAAATTGCTTGAACTCCACCATTCACTTCTAGTACATCTACTGCACCAATAGCTTTTAGAGTTGCTTTGTCTACTTTATCTACTGAACGAACAGCTACACGTAAACGAGTAATACATGCATCTACGTCTTCAATATTTTCTGATCCACCTAAAGCTTCGATAATACGAACGCTATCTTCTTTTAAAGAATCTTTTGTTTCTACAACAGGTTGTGCATCATCTGCTAACTCTTCATCTAAACGACCTGGAGTTGCAACATTGAATTGAACGATGAACCATCTGAATACAACATAGTATAGAACACTCCATACTAAGCCAAATGGAATTTGTAATAACCAATTTGTTTTTTCATTACCTTGTAATACCCCGAATAATGTGAAGTCGATAACACCACCTGAGAATGTATTACCAATAGAAATGTTTAAGATATCAGCAATAAAGAAGCTTACACCATCTAAGAATGCGTGAACAACATAAAGTACTGGACTTACGAATAAGAACATAAATTCAATTGGTTCTGTAATACCAGTAATGAATGAAGTTAAAGCTACCCCAAAGAATAAACCAGCATATTTTTTACGACGATCTTTTGGAACACAGTGATACATTGCTAAGCAGGCTGCTGGAAGACCGAACATCATTGTAGAGAAACGACCAGCGAAGAAACGAGTTCCTTCAGTAAATAGGCCAACATGTGTTGGATCTGCTAATTGAGCAAAGAAGATTTTTTGAGCTCCTGCTACAGTTTGACCTGCAACTACTTCAACACCACCTAATTCTGTATACCAGAATAATGGGTAAATCATGTGGTGTAAACCAACCGCTCCACATAGACGCATTAAGAATCCATATAAGAATGTTCCAAATGGTCCAGCTTGTGAAATATAACCACCAGTTGATACTAATAATTGTTGGAATGGAGGCCAAATTACAAAGAAAATACCCCCAACTACAATTGAAGCAAATGAAGTTACGATTGGAACAAAACGGCTACCTCCAAAGAATCCTAAGAATTGAGGTAATTGAATATTGCTATAACGATTATGTAAATAAACCGCTACAGAACCTACTACGATAGCACCAACTACACCTGTATCAATTGAAGCTCCTTCAGCCATATATAATTTAACAAGTGCTTTGATTGTTGCTGTCATAACAAAATAACCAGTAACCCCAGCAAGTGCTGCAGTACCTTTATCACGTTTTGCTAAACCAATACACAAGCCCACACAGAGTAGTAATGCTAAATTCGCAAAGACAACTTCCCCTGCTGAACTCATGACTGTGAAAATAGCTTGTAACAAACTATTATTTAACACTGGATAAGTAGCTACTGTCGTTGGATTTGACAACGCACCACCAATCCCTAATAACAAACCAGCTGCCGGTAAAATAGCAATCGGCAACATAAAGGCTTTACCAATTTTTTGTAATACTTTAAACATATGGTTTCCTCCTAAAAAATTTATTTTCCTTTTATGAATGAATCGCATCTACAAATTTCTTTGTAATTAATTGCGGTCTTGTAATTGCTGATCCAACAACTACACTATAAGCTCCTAACTCTAATACTCGTTTAACCTTTTCAGGTGTATCAATATTCCCCTCAGCAATCAATGGGTGTTTGATAACCTTTAAGACTTCACGAAGAATTTCAAAATCGTTTGCTTCGATTTTATCCCCTTTACTTTGGTGAGTATACCCTACTAATGTACTTCCGATATAATCGAATCCTAATTCATCTGCATGAATCATTTCTTCAACGGTCGAACAGTCTGCCATTAATTTTTGAGTTGGATATTTTTGACGAATTTCTTGATAAAATTCATCTAACGTTTGTCCATTTGGACGACTAGAAACCGTTGCATCTAATGCAATAATTTCTGGTTTTGCTTCCATTAACTCATCCACTTCTTTTATCGTGGCTGTAATATAGACATCTGCATCATCATAATCTCTTTTAATAATTCCAATTACAGGTAAATCTACTGCTTCTTTAATTGCTTTGATGTCTACGACAGAATTAGCACGAATCCCCTTTGCTCCTCCTTCCTTTGCTGCGACTGCCATACGAGCCATAATAAAATCGCTATGCAACGGTTCATGTGGCAACGCTTGGCAAGATACGATTAATTGCCCTTGAATACTCATATTCAGCCTCCTTTATAGTTTTATAAAAGCCTTTACATCCATTAGTATAATTGCTGCGGAAAGCATTTTCAATATTAGACACTATTTTAGAAAGTAATTTCAAATTTCTACAGTTTGCTTCCTAATTTTCTTCAAATTTAGAAATTACTTTCATGATCTTCCAGTTTACGAAAATTATTATATAAATAATGAAGGACTTACCGTTCAATCGATAAGTCCTAAGGGTATAACTATTCAGTTTCAAAGATTTAGAAAATTATTTTCCTAAATAATATTCTGAAACAACTTGTAAGTTTTCATCAAATTCAAACACTAAAGGTGGGAAATTCGGAATTTCCACTCCCATAATCTCGTCATCTGATAATCCTTTAATGTGTTTTACTAATGCACGTATAGAATTCCCATGTGCACCAATAAAAACATTTTTACCAGCTTTTAAATCTGGAGCAATTTTATCTTCCCAAAATGGAAGAACACGTTCCAGAGTTACTTTAAGATTTTCTGCATCTGGAATTACAGAATCATCCAATTTCGCATACCTACGATCGCCATGTGCTGAATATTCATCATCACGATCCATTTTTGGAGGTAACACATCATAAGAACGACGCCAAATATGAACTTGTTCATCTCCAAATTTTTCAGCAGCTTCTGCTTTATTTTTCCCCGTTAATCCACCATAATGACGTTCATTTAAACGCCAAGATTTTTCAACAGGAATCCATAATTGATCACAAGCTTCCAATGCCAAATCCGTTGTTTTAATCGCACGTTTTAGCACTGAAGTATAGGCTTGATCAAATTCAATCCCTGCTTCTTTGATTAATTTTCCGGCATCAATTGCTTGTTGAATCCCCTTTTCAGACAAATCAACATCCGCCCAACCAGTGAAGAGATTGGCCTTATTCCATTCTGACTGGCCATGGCGAGCAAAAACTAATTTTACCATCTTATCGCTCTCCTTTTTCTTCCAAACCTTTTCCCGAGTAAATGTATACCCTATTTCATTATCTAGTTAATAATGCGGCAGCAGCTTCATCAACGATAATAGTTACATTTGGATGTTTTTGTAAAATACTTGCAGGTACATCTGTTGTAACTTCCCCTTTTACCGTATCTAAAATTGCTTTTGCCTTCTTTTCCCCGAATGCAATTAATAGAATTTGTTTTGCATCCATAATTGATTGTAGTCCCATTGAATAAGCATATCTTGGTACATCTTCTTCACGTTCAAAGAAACGTTTATTAGCTTCAATTGTTGCTTGTGCTAAAGCTACTTTATGTGTTCTTTGGGTAAAAGGTGTTCCGGGTTCATTGAATCCAATATGGGCATTACTCCCTATACCCAACAATTGGAAATCAACTGGATTATTTTGTAAAATTTTTTCATAACGTTCGACTTCAGCATCAATATTTTCCGCTAAACCATCCGGTAAATAGCTCTTTAAAAATGGTTTTGCTTCAAACAATTGTTCATTCATAAAATAATGATAACTATGTTCATCTTCACTAGATAGACCAGCGTATTCATCTAAATTTACAGATACTCTATCCGAAAAATCTAATGAACTTTGACGAATTTTTTCATACAAACCAAGAGGACTTGAACCTGTTGCTAACCCAAAAACTTTTGCTCCATTTTCATAAGCTTCTTTAAAAACTTCAAACGCAACTAAAGCCCCTTCTTCTTTATTTTTCACAATTTTAATCTCCATAATGATTCCTCCCTCAACTTGTCATTACCAGTATTGTAACAGATTTTTTAAAGAATGAATATAGCTATTTAACGATTTTCCATTTTGCATATAAAAAAATTAGGCAACACGAAGTCGCCTAATTCTATCATCCTTTTTATTCTATACTTTCTTATACCCATTCACCATTTTCATTAACAGTATAGCCATCAATTGTTGTGTTAACAGCTAATGCTCCTGAAGTATAAGAATAATACCATTTGCCATTCACTTCGTACCAACCCGTTTTCATTGCTCCTGATGAATCAAGATAATACCATGTACCATTGTCTTGAATCCAACCTGTCGCCATTGCTCCTGATGGTTGTAAGTAATACCATTTGCCATTCACTTGAGCCCAACCAGTTACCATTACTCCATTAGTGCCTAAATAATACCAATTTCCACCATCTTCAATCCATCCTTCAGCACCAATACCTCCATTACCATACCAAATTACATAGTGCCAACCTTGTTCAGTTTGTTTCCATACACCTTTTTTCCCAACCAAACCTTTAAGCTTTTTAATAGCATTATTTCTAACTTTTACCAATTGTTCTCCTTTAAAACTAAAAGACTTTTCATATTTCGAAAGAGGTATTTCCTTTAATCGTTCAGGAACCGTAACTTTTCTATTTCCAAAATCAATAATCGCTTCTGGATTTGTTTGATTTTCATAAACAAAGGCATACTCTAAGAAACGGAGAGTTGGTTCATGCCCGTTTACAGATTCCAAAATGACATGAGAATTAAAAACTTCCTCTTTGGCAGAAACACTCGACATGTTTGACACTGCCAACATTCCTGTTGTAGCTAAAGCCACTCCTAACATTGCTAATTTCTTTTGTAATTTCATAAGAAATCATCTCCTTTTATTTTGATAGCTGAAGTATACCGTATTCATTCAAAAAAAATAAAAAAACGTAACTATGTTTACCTTGTTAAAGATTGTTTTCACATTTTTATCCCTAAAAAGAAACTATACATACGTTTTCTTTAAAAACACTTTTATAATTGTTATAATCAAGAAAACAACGCATACACTTAGGAGGAACAAGTATGAACGATGAAAGTATTTATGGACTAGTTTTTAAAAAAATTCGTGAAGATAGAGGTATTACTCAAAAAGAAGCTGCAGGAACGACTGTTACTCCACACTTTTTGAGACAATTTGAGCAAGGAAAATCTCGTATTACAATTCAAAAATTTGAAGAAATCATTGATAATGTTGGAATTGATAAAGAGACTTTTGATAAAATTAGAGCTCAAATGTTTCCTTCAGAATTTCATAAACGTCAAGTTGAAGTAGCTAATTTAGTTTCCAAACGAGAATATAAAAAGGCCCTAGATCTTCTAAACCAACCTTTAGAAAATTCCGATATTGCAGAACACTTCATTATTGCCAATCGTGTTGTTAGTAAATTTGGAATTGCCTCTATTGTTGGAGACTCTCTTTTAACACCAAAAGACTATGAAGAATTGGAATATATCAAAGCTTATCTTACTAAAGTTGAATACTGGAACTATGTTGAGGTGAATGTATTTTCTGCTATCATTTCCCATTTTTCGATTGATTTTTTAGATTACCGGCTTTATCATTTACTAGATGTTTTAAAAAACCAAACGGAATACCATTACACTCGTGCTTCTGAATACTATCTCTCCGCTCTACGAGCAGGAGTTAAAAACTACTCTATTCAAGGTCATTATGATAAAGCAGAAAAATTAGCACAAAAAACGCTCGAAGTGATGAATGCTTTTCCAGAACTAAGCATGAAATTGACGCAATTTATTGCTCTTTCTATGGAACGTTCCTGTAATTTCCTTCGTCAAAATGATGTCTATGGTTTAGAACTTGCTAAACATATCTTCGCAACTCTAGATCATCTAGAAAAGACGTTCCAAAATCAATTATTAATCCGTTTAAGAGAAGATTTCTTTTCAAAGGTTACTCAACTGAATAAAACAGGACAACCTTTAGAACAATAATGCAACATACAAAAAACTCTATTAGATTGGGAATCAGCCTATCTAATAGAGTTTTATTTTTAAATTATTTCCAAAAATCATCGTAAATCGTAATTGGTAAACGACGTTTATGTTCTGATTTGATATACCAATCTTCGATGGTTTGAGCATCTTTTTCCGAAACTTCTTTTCCTTCAAGATAGTCATCGATTGCTTCATAAGTCACGCCTAAAGCTACTTCATCAGGAAGCGATGGACGTTCTTCTTCTAAATCTGCTGTTGGTTGTTTTAAATATAAATGTTCTGGAGCTCCTAAATATTCTAACAACTGACGTCCTTGTCGTTTATTCAAACGCCATAATGGTAAAATATCTGCTCCACCATCTCCAAATTTTGTATAAAATCCTGTCACGGATTCCGCTGCATGATCCGTACCAATTACCGCACAACCTGTTTGACCTGCAATTGCATATTGGGCAATCATACGTTCTCTTGCTTTAATATTCCCTTTATTAAAATCACTAATCGGCAAGCCCAAACTTGTAATACTATTTGCAGCTGCATCCACTGCTGGTTTAATATCCACTCTTAATATATCTGATGCTTGCATAAATTCAATGGCATCCATTGCATCTTGTTCGTCCGCTTGAATTCCATAAGGCAGGCGAACAGCATAAAAGCAATAATCTTTTTCTGGATACTCTTGTTTCAACTCATCAATGGCTAACTGAGTTAATTTCCCAGCTAAAGTAGAATCTTGTCCACCACTAATGCCTAATACATAACCTTTTAAAAAAGGATGTTTGACTAAATACTCTTTCAAAAATTGAATCGTTCTTTTAACTTCTTCTTGAACATCAATTTTCGGCTGTACTTTTAACGTTTCAATAATTTGTTTTTGTAATGGTCTCATGATTTCTTCCTTTTCTATCGAATTAGCTTAAACGGTTCATTTTGTCTTTTACTTCTGCACGAATTGCTTCAATACTTGCGAGTTTTTGTTGATAAGTTTCTGTAGATAAATCAACTGGATATTGTTCAGGATTTAAGATACGTTTGTATTCATCCCATAGCGCTTCTACTCGTTCATCTTTATAGGCTTTAATCTCTTTCAATGAAGGTAATGTATAAACCAATTTACCTTGTTCAAAAATTGATTGTAAAATTGGACGAGCATCAAAATCTGTCACTGTTTTATTAATATATGTGTAAACTGGATGGAACATATATAATTCTTCTAGTTCATCTGGACGTTCATGCCATAATGCAATATAATCCCCTTCGGATTTTCCATCGCTCTTACGTGTAATACGCCATACTTGTTTTTTGCCTGGTGTTGAAACTTTTTCAGCATTATTAGAAATTTTCACGGTTGGAACCATTTCACCATTTTCATCTTCAATCGCTACTAATTTATAAACACATCCTAAAGCAGGTTGATCATAAGCTGTAATTAAACGTGTTCCAATTCCCCAAACATCAATTTTAGCACCTTGCATTTTTAAGTTCAGAACGGTTTTTTCATCTAAATCACTTGAGGCATAAATTTTAGCTTCTGTAAAGCCTGCATCATCTAATTGTTGACGAACTTTTTTCGACATATAAGCCATGTCCCCACTATCAATACGAACGCCTAAGAAATTGATTTTATCTCCGAATTCTTTCGCTACACGAATCGCATTTGGAACACCTGAACGTAAAATATCATACGTATCTACTAAAAATACACAGTCACGATGAGTAGAGGCATAAGCTTTAAAGGCTTCATAATCATCACGATACGCTTGTACTAAAGAATGCGCATGAGTCCCTAAAACAGGAATTCCAAACATTTTTCCTGCTCGAACATTACTTGTTGCATTACATCCTCCAATATAAGCTGCTCTTGTTCCCCAAAGTGCTGCATCTAACTCTTGAGCACGTCTTGTTCCAAATTCTAAAACAGGATCATCTCCTGCTACTGTACGAATACGAGAAGCTTTTGTCGCAATGAGTGTTTGGAAATTAATAATATTTAATAGAGCTGTTTCAATTAATTGGCATTCTGCAAGCGTTCCTTCTACTTGAACTAATGGTTCATTTGCAAATACTAATTCTCCTTCAACAGCAGAGTGAATATTGCCTTTAAATTTAAAGTTTTTCAAATAGTCTAAAAATTCTTCTGGATAAATGTCTAAACTTCTTAAGTAATCTAAATCTGTTTGGCTAAATGTTAAATCTTCAATATAGTGAACTAAACGTTCTAAACCTGCAAAGATTGCATATCCATTTTCAAAAGGTAATTTTCTAAAATACGCTTCAAAAATTGCTTTTTTCTCATGAAGACCTGTTTCCCAATAAGTCTTCATCATATTAATTTGATATAAATCAGTATGTAGCGTTAAGCTATCATCATGATAACGGAATTTCATGGTTCCATAACCCTCTTTTCATTATAATTACATTTATTGTACACCAGTTTTCATAGTTTGTACAAACTTTCCAAACTCTTTTTTTACGGCAAAAGGGACTAGTTTCCTAGCCCCTCTTTTAACCATCATTTCCACACTTAAATACCTTCAAAATGAATAAACTATTTTATCTAGTCTCTTTATTTATCAATGTATTCTTCCTACTTTTAGTCTACTCCTCTTTTCACAAAGTAGCAAGAGTTTTTTTGAGAAAAAATCCTAAAAATTCCGTTTCTATGAAATGTAGGCGTCGAACATAAAAAGACTTCTCACAGTAGCTTTACGAATAACCGTAGAAACACCTGTATCCTTCGCTACTTCTGAGAAGTCTCATTTTATTTTTTCACTTTAAATGTAAGCATCCAAGTCTTTTTGGAATTTTGCTAATTTTTCTTGCGCTTCTTCTTGAGTTGCAGCTTTCACACCCATGTAGAACTTAATTTTAGGTTCTGTTCCACTTGGTCTAACTGCAATCCATGAGCCATCTTCTAAAATATATTTCAATACATTTGAAGTTGGTAAGCCAATTTCAGAAACAACACCTTCTGCATCTACTTGTTGGTTTACTGCGAAATCTTGTGCTACTGATACTTTAATCCCACCAAAGTTAGAAGGAACTTCTTTACGTAATCCATCTAATAAAACTTTAATCTTAGCAGGGCCTTCTAAGCCTTGAACGGTTACAGAAATTGTTTTTTCTAAGAAATAACCATATTTTTCATATAATGCTTGAAGACCATCATATAAAGTTTTCCCTTCACTCTTGAAGTGAGCTGCTACTTCTGTTAATAACAATACTGCTTGAATCGCATCTTTATCACGAACAAATGGTTGAACTAAATAACCATAACTTTCTTCAAAGCCAAACATAAATGTATGAGCATTTGTTTCTTCATAGTTTTTAATTTGTTCTGCAATAAATTTGAAACCAGTTAATACATTTACCATTTTCGCACCATAATGTTCTGCAATGACAGTTGGTAATTCACTAGATACAATTGATTTTACAGCAGCAGCATTAGCTGGTAATGTTCCTGCTTTTCGATGGGCAAATAATAAGTAATCTAATAAGATTGCTGCAATTTGGTTTCCAGTAATGACTTGGTAAGATCCATCTGGTTGACGAACAGCTGCACCCATTCTATCTGCATCTGGGTCTGTAGCTAATAACACATCCGCTTTTGTTTCTTCCCCTAAACGAATCGCATATTCAAATGCACCTGCTTCTTCAGGATTAGGAGATTTTACAGTTGTAAAGTCTCCATCTGGCACAGCTTGTTCTGATACAATTTGTAATCCTGTAAATCCTGCTTGATCTAATGCACGTTTTGTTAACATTAATCCTGTTCCGTGTAATGGAGTATACACAACTGATAAATCTTTTGTGTTTGATAATAAGGCTGGATTTACAGAAACAGATTTAATTTCTTCTAAATATGCTGCATCTACTGCTTCTCCAATCCATTCAAATAATGCTGATTGTTCTAATTCTTCTTTTGCCACTACTTCTACTACTAATGGATTTTCAACTTGACGAACATATTCTGTTAAAGCATCCGCATCTTTTGGAGGCATTTGCCCTCCATCTTCACCGTATACTTTATATCCATTATAAGCGGCTGGATTATGACTAGCTGTAATCATAATTCCTGCAAATGTATGCAAATGACGAACTGCATAAGATAATTCAGGTGTTGGTCTTAAGTCTTCAAATACATAAGCTTTAATGCCATGTTTCACTAAAACTTTTGCAGATTCTAATGCAAATTCAGGAGAAAAATGACGTGAATCATGAGCAATTGCTACCCCACGTTTTTTCGCTTCTTCTCCATATGTTTCGATTAAGCGTGCTAACCCTTCTGTCGCTTGACGAACTGTATAAATATTCATACGGTTAATCCCTGGGCCAACGATTCCACGCATTCCTGCTGTTCCAAACTCTAATGGAGCATAGAACGCTTCTTCTTTTTCTTTTTCAGAAAAGTTTGTTAATTGTGTTTTTAAATAATCTTCTAATCCTTCAAACTTTTCCCATTTTTCTACTACATTTTGCCAACTCATATGATCAATCTCCTTTAACCATTTTTATATTTACTCTAATACAGTTGCTACTTCAAATCCATATCCACGAATGTGAGTAATTAATAATTCTAAAAAAATATGTGCAACAGGTGATAATTCCATTTGATGATGTTTTAAATAGCCAATTTCTAATTCATCTTCAACGGCTAATGGAATTGCCACAATTTTATCATCATTTAGTTCACTACTAATAATTCCTGAACTAATCGTATAACCATTTAACCCGACCATTAAATTAAAAATCGTCGCACGGTCACTTACCTTAATACTCTTCTTATGTTCCATTGTACTTAAAATTTCTTCAGCAAAATAGAAAGAATTCTCTTCCCCTTGTTCATAAGATAAATATGGATAATCTTCTAACTCTTCTAGAGTAATACTAGTTTGAGATGCCAATGGATTTTCTCTACTAATAAACACGTGAGGTTTTGCTGTGAATAATGGTGTAAATTCTAAATTTTTCTCTTTAAATAATTTTTTCATGACTTGACGGTTAAAATTATTTAAATATAAAATTCCTAACTCACTTTTGAATTTCATTAAGTCTTCTAAAATATTTTGAGTTTCTGTTTCTCTTAACGTAAATTGATATTCATCACCAGCTTCTTGACGGATTAATTCAACGAAAGCATGAACGACAAACGCATAGTGCTGAGCCGAAACTGAGAAATCACGTTTCCGTTTTGTCTTACGTTTATATTTTTCTTCCATCAAGTTTACTTGGTCCAATATTTGTCTAGCATATACTAAAAACTCTCGACCTTCTTCCGTTAAAGAAACTCCATTTTTATGCCGAACCAATAATTGAATATTCATTTCTTGCTCTAAATCTTTCATGGCATTTGATAGACTTGGTTGAGTTAAAAATAAATCTTTTGCGGCTTCATTAATGGATCCTTTTTCTGCAATTTTTTCTAAATAAATTAATTGTTGAATACGCATATTTTTTCTCCTTTTGCCATCTTACCTTTATTATAAATGAGATTTTAATTTCATGCTACCCTATAGTTTCCACAAATAAAAAAAACTGAGCTTGACGCCCAGTTCTTTTCAACGATTCATTTTATTGTTGGAATTTAAATACCACATTAGAATCGTATAATTTTAATACATTTTCATATACAAATTTAGTTGCTAATGCTGCAATAACTGGTACAACTAACCATGCAACAACTGCTAAAGCAACACTTAATCCTGCATCGATAGAAGCTAGAGGTCCTACTAAACCTACTAAACCAAATCCAGCAGATTGAGGAGTACCACTCACACTAAATAATGCTACTGGAATTGCAGAAATTACAGCTGTTGTTAATGTTGGTACTAAAATAATAGGATACTTGAATAAGTTTGGCATCATTAATTTCATAGCTCCTAAAGCGATTGCTAAAGTAACTCCTGAATTATTTACTTTCCATGAATGAACCACTAATACTACCGCTGTAACAGCTACACCCATTGCAGCAGCCCCTGCAGATACACCATTTAATTGAATCGCTAAACCAATTGCAACAGTTGAAATTGGTGAAATAATTAAAAATGCAAATGAACATACAATTAAAATAGACATTAAAATTGGTTGTAAATGAGTAAATTCATTAATGATTGCTCCGATTCCTGCTGTTAATTTCGCAACGAATGGTAATAATTGTAATCCGATAAATGAAGCACCTACACCGACTACGATTGGCATCGCAACTACAGCTGTAGAACCGAATTTATCTTTAATCCACATTAATGCTAAAACAGCAATTGCTGCTGTTAACATTGTATTAATTAAGTCCCCAGTACCAGCTCCAACATATTTTCCTAGTTCTGGATTGAATTTTACAACACCTGATGCAACAAAACTTGCTCCTGCTGTAACCATCATCGGCATTGGTTTGAAACCAAATTGTAAAGCAATTAATGCACCGATAATTAATGGTGTTGCCAATTGGAAAATCACAGCGATTTGTGTGATTTGAACTGCTAGTGGATATTGACTAAAATATTTTAAAATTGCAGATAATACAGCGTTTGGAATTAAACCGATAATTACCCCTAATGCAGTTCCTTGTAAAATTTTATTGATAAAGACTTTTGCAGTCATTTTTTCTTGAGCTTCCATATAACCCCTTCTTTCTTTTTGTTTACCCCTTTATAAAAGCTATTGAAACTTTTTAGAAACATTTCACAAATTATTTTCTATATGTTTGCTATCTTTTATGAATGAGCTTTTAATACTTGCTCTTTTTAATGAATCAACAATGATAAAAAGGCACAATAAGACGTTGGATTTCCTTATAGCTTACTTCTTTTATCATCACTATTTCACCCTGTAATCAGCCTCAATCAAAACATCATTTATATATTTTTTTATTCCAAATAAGATTGATAAGACCAACTGTGAAACGATTATAACAATTCATTTCAATCTAATCAACAATTTCTTTCATATTTCATTCGATATTTTCAATTTTTGTAACTGATGAAAATATTATGGAGATAAATTCAATGTTTTCATAACGATAATTGCTCTACCAAAATCATCTTTTCTTAAAAATAAGGAGACGTTCTAAAAAACGTCCTCCTTATTGATTATTTTTCTTTCAATTCTTGTTTGACTACTTCTAACGCTGCTGCAATTACTTGGTGCATATCATAATAACGATATTGACCTAAACGTCCTCCAAAAATTACTTGAGGTACTGTTTGAGCTAGTTTTTTATATTTAGCATATAAATCATTATTTTGTTGATTATTAACTGGATAATAAGGCTCTTGACCTTTTTCCCAATCTGATGGATATTCTTTTGTAATGACTGTCTTCTCTTGTGTTCCAAATTCAAAATGTTTATGTTCAATAATACGAGTATATGGAGTTTCACGATCCGTATAATTCATAACTGCATTTCCTTGGAAGTTTTCTGTGTCTAACACTTCTGTTTCAAAGCGTAAACTACGATATTCTAAAGTTCCCAATTCATAATTGAAGAACTCATCAATCATTCCTGTGAAAATGATTTTAGCGCCACTTTGTAAATACTCTTCTTTTTTCTCAAAGAAATCGACATTTAATTCTACTTCAATATTTTCATGATTGAACATATTTTCAACCATTTGAGTATATCCACCAATTGGAATTCCTTGATACGTATCATTGAAATAATTATTGTCATACGTATAACGAACTGGTAATCGACGAATAATAAAAGCTGGTAATTCTGTTGCAGAACGTCCCCATTGTTTTTCAGTATAACCTTTAATTAACTTGTAATAGACATCTTCCCCTACTAAAGAGATTGCTTGTTCTTCCAAGTTCTCAGGAGTTTTTCCTTTTAATACTGCTCGTTGTTCTTCAATTTTAGCTGCTGCTTCTTGCGGAGTTACAACTCCCCATAATTTATTAAAAGTATTCATATTAAATGGTAAGTTATAAAGCTCTCCATTAAAGTTCGCAACAGGTGTATTTGTATAACGATTAAATGTCGCAAATTGATGTACATAATCCCAAATTCTTTTATCACTCGTATGGAAAATATGCGCACCATATTCATGAACTTGAATTCCTTCAACTTCTTTTGTATAAATATTTCCTGCAATATGCGAACGTTTTTCAATTACTTTTACTTTAAATCCTCGATTAGCAGCTTCACGTGCAAAAGTTGCTCCAAACAATCCTGCACCGACTACTAAATAATCATATGTCATCTATTTGTTCTCCTTAACATTCATTAATCTCATTCTAACATAGTTCACTAAAGATAGCATTCTCAACATTTTTAGACATAGACAAAAAGACTTCTCCATCATGCGTTAGCAACTTTTGGAAAAGTCATTTATCCTAATTTTAATTAAAACCAAATATTTTTTGAGTCACTGTATAAATCATATTCGACATTTGTCTAGCAGGTTCATTGTTGTTCATGGCAATTTTACTAATCACATTTTTACGAATTTCTTTATAAACAGTAAGATTGGTTTCTTTTAATTTATCTAATAAATCTTTCTTTTTCACTTGATGTTCTGGTGTGCCTGCTTTATTGAGTAAAGCACAAGAAATCAATGTTGTAATTTCTAAATGATTCAATAAATAATCCTTTAATACTTTTGGAAATTCCCAATCACTATGATAAGCTTCCATCAATAATTGATTCACCTTAATTTGTTGATCAATTCTACGAATCATCACTTGTTCATTAACGGATTGATCTTCTCGACCGATAAAGTAACGGTAAAAATCGACATTGATATAATACAATTTCTTACAATACTGTAGTGGAATAAACACAAATAAATTATCCACATAAAAAGTATGTTCAGGTAATTGCAGTTTTGATTGTTTTAAAATTTCTAGTCGATAGATTAAGGAATGCATCATCATATACTTTCCTTTACGAAGTGGCTTTGCATCATCCCAAGTGAACACTTTGTTTTCTGGGAACGAAGATTGATATCTCATAATTTTCTTTCTTCGAGCTTGTTCTTTTTCATAAACAAAGTTTGTAATAACTACATCAACTTCTTCTTGCTCTTCTTCTAATTGTTGTAGATGCTCTAAAATTTTTAAATAAGCACGAACATCAACCCAATCATCACTATCTACTACTTTAAAATATTTCCCAGTTGCGTGTTGCATGCCTGTATTCACAGCACCACCATGTCCTTTATTTTCTTGAGAAATTGCACGGACAATCCCTGGATATTGTTGTTCAAACTTTTCTGCTATTGTTTGTGTATTGTCACTTGATCCATCATTAATAATTAAGACTTCTACTTGGTCTCCACCTGTTACTAATGATTGGATACAGTAATGCATATATTCTTGTGAATTATAGCATGGAACTGCTATTGTTAGTAATTTCATTTCTTAGTCCTTTCGGGTTCTATTTCTTTTATCTATTCTACCATTTTTTATATCCTTTTTGTCAATAAAATATACATTTTATTTCTAAGTTGCACTTTTCTCCTTATAAAACATAAAAACTCCTTCTTTCCTACTTTCATAGAAAAGAAAGAGTCTTAACTTTATAGTAAAGCTTCAACAATTGGAAGATAATCTTTTTCTTCTAACTTTTGAATCATAATAATGCCATCTCCTAATGGAACAAGAGTGGACTTCAACGCTTCATCTTTTTGAACAAAGTCTAAAAATAAGTTTAGACGACGATGAATTTTTCGAACTTTTCTTGGAATTTCACTTTCATCTTGTAAAATTGTTCCCCCTTGGAAAATATCATCGACTACAAGTACTCCACCTGTTTTTAACACGCGCATACAATGTGGGAAAAATTCAATATATTTTGCTTTTGCACTATCCATAAAAATAAAGTCATATTGTTGCTCTAATGTTGGCAACACATGTGCTGCATCTCCTTCAATTTGAGTGACAATATCATCAATGCCTAATTTTTTAAAATTCTCTTTTGCTCGAGAATACATTAATTCATATCGGTCAATCGTTGTCACAGAACCGCCTTTGGGTACATATTGCGCCATTAAGCTAGCAGAAAAACCTATAGCAGTTCCAATTTCTAAAATGTGAGTTGGACGATATAGTCCTAATAAGAAATCTAAATATACCGCTGTTTCATGAGGTATAATTGGAATTCCTAAATCATTTGCCATTTGTTCTAGCTCTCCTAATTTACCCGGAAAGAAACGTTGACTTTTTCTCATATATTCGACCACTTCTGGTTTTACCACTGGTCGAAACATCATTTCATTTAACATATTTACTCCTTTTATCTATTTATCATGAGGAAATTAGAAACCTCCACCGCCAGATCCTCCACCAGATCCAAACGAACTTCCGCCACTAAATCCTCCACCAAATCCACCGCTATTCGATGAATCTGAACTTGAAGAAATTTCATCCACTGCTGAAAGATAACTATCAGTGAATGTATCTTGTAGAATGTCATTATAGACAGCCATTTGCCAACCATAAGTTGGTGAATAGAATATACTTTCTTGAATCCAATCAGGGAATTTTTCTTCTAATACTTCAATGACTTGTTCAGCAACTCCTAAAGAAATCGCATAAACTAATAAATGATCCCAAATTTGAATACTTGGTAAATCAGCTCTATCTAAACTAGAAATATCCATTAACATTTGACGGAATGCTTCCCAACGACGATATTCATATTCACCTTTTAAACTTCTTTGTTGAGAATTTGATTTACTAAAACGAACTGTTACAAGATAAATAATAAAACTAATAATCCCTGCAATAATTGTCAGGAACAGATTCTTAGTAGCCCAAAATACACTACCAACAAACAGAAGAAATCCTGCTATCCCTAAAAGATTTGCACCAACAGCTTTTGGAGCAGTTTCTCCCTCCTCGAAGCGATAAACACTATATTCATCACCTGCATCATCTACTTCTTGATACCAATTATCTAGCATATCCGTATATTTTTCTGGGCAATTCTCTGCGAATTCAGAAACTAAATCTAAGTCTAATGTATTTCCTTTAGCAATTTTTTTAAATAAAATATCTAAAGCTAATTGTTCATGAGGTAGTAAATGATACGAATGTTGTTTTAATTCTAAAATATAAGGTTCTTCAGTCGTCATCGTTAGAACTTTCTTACGGACTAAATCCATAATTGTTGCACTAAAATCATCAATCGTTACACCATCATAGATAGCTGCAGACATAATGGCTGGTGTCATGTCTTCTGGTAATTCATACAAATGTTCTGGGACAAAAGGTACTTTTTCAAGACGTTTTTTATCGGCTAAAAATCCTTTCACCCATGCCCAAACTAAAGCGACTAAACTAAGTAATCCTCCAAAGCCTGCTACACCCCATTTTACTGAACGTTCATCTTGATCTCTTTTCACTAATTGTTCTTCTCGGTCTACAATTCCATCAAAAGCATTAAAATCATTCGTCACAGGATTATCTTTTGTTAATTCTACAGGAAATACCATATGAGTTTCTACAAAACTCTTTGGTTCATTTCTCTTAACGGTAAATGTTACCCCTTTGTAATCCGGATCAATTTCTACCTTACCACCAATTCCGCCATGTCCCCAAGCTCTTAATGTTTCTTTTGTTGCAGCACCTGGTAAGCTCACATGAACATGAATATCTTTTTGCGTAACTTCCCACTCTTGTCCAACTACTCGTCGGTTTAATTCTGCTGTATCTTTATAATTTTTAACCAACTGTGGAATGGTATAGTTAAAAACAACGGTTCTTGAGCTGTCTGCGAACGGTAAGAATACCTTAAACTTCAATAACGATCCAAGATTTTCTTTTAAATAAGTGCTATTATGCCCTGTATCACTATTTAATAATGTAACAACTTCTCCATCATTGTTTTTAAAATCAACGGTTACATCCTTTGGTTCTTTTTCTCCAAAATAATCTAAATTATAAAAAATACCATTGTAACTTCCATTAGCAGTAAAAGTCATTTCTTCTTTAAAGCGAACATCCCCATTTGGTCTTACATCAACATCGATATTATATTTTGTTACTTCTAAACTTTTACCTTTAGCTTCAACTTTCGAAGTGAAAAAGAATAGAGATACCATCAAAAACATAAACCAATATATAATTTTTCGCAATGATTTCATCTTATTCCCCCTTATATAGTAAATGTGGGCAAGAAAATTTTCTTTTCTCTGCCCACAACAACATCCTTTATAAAATACCGCCTCGAATATCCAATGTTTTTTTCAAATACCATTTTAAAACAAGGGAACCTGAACCGATAAATAAATACACGATGGCTGGGAAGACATAGTTAATGCTCGTTGGAATTAATAATTGTGTTCCCATTACAATCACTAACCATGCTAACATGACTAATGAGCTCACCACTAAATAGCGAATATAGCCACGTTTTCCTTTTGGTTGATTAATATCTGGAGTTACTTTAGAAAGAGCTAATAATGCTAATCCACCTGCAATAAAATTCATGATTAAGGAAATAACGCCCATTGCTTCTGATTGTTCTGGATTTAAGAATAAAGTAATTCCAGCAATTAATGCGAAGAATCCACCAACCATTAATCCTCCATCTACTGCAATTTGCCAATCTGGTGATTTAACTGTTGGATCTTTTTTTGGTCCTTCCAATACAGATTGAGTTTGTTGTGTTACCGTACCAAATAATTGACGAGCTGTTAAGCCTTTTTTCTGTTTTTCTACTAAAACGGGAAGCATTTCTTCTAAAGTTGAAGTGATTTTCGCTTTTGAAACTTGAGCTTCTTTTAGTGAACGTTCTAATTGTAATACATATTGTTCATTTTTTTTCGTTAATTGACTACGTAATGTAGCAACGTCTACTGTTTTTACTTCAGTTTGATTTTCTGTCATCATTAAACCCTCCACAAGATAAGATCTTATACATTAAATCTGAAAAGCATAACATCGCCATCTTGTACGACATACTCTTTTCCTTCTTGACGAACTTTTCCATTTTCTTTTGCAGCGCCCATACTACCAAATTCTAACAAGTCTGCATAAGCTACTGTTTCCGCACGGATAAATCCTCTTTCAAAATCAGAGTGAATAATTCCCGCACATTGTGGAGCTTTCATTCCTCTACGGAAAGTCCAAGCACGAACTTCTTGTTCTCCTGCAGTAAAGTAAGTTGCTAATCCTAATAAATGGTAAGCTTTTTGGATTAATACATCTAAACCTGAAGTTTCAATTCCCATTTCTTCTAAGAATACTTGTTTTTCTTCTTCTTCTAACTCTGCAACTTCTTCTTCTACACGTGCACAGATGACTACTACTTCTGCATCTTCTTTTGCAGCATATTCTTCTACTAATTGAACATATTGATTATGTCCACCTTCTGCTACATCATCTTCTGAAATATTTGCGATATATAACATTGGTTTTGTTGTTAATAAGAATAACCCTTTCACGATTGGTAATTCTTCATCTGTAAATTCAATTGTACGTGCTAATTGACCATCTTCTAGTACTGGTTTAATTTTTTCTAATACTGCTAATTCTGCTACTGCATCTTTATCTTTTGTTTTAGCAATTTTAGCAACACGAGCAATTCGTTTATCTACTGATTCTAAGTCTGCTAATACTAATTCTAAATTAATTGTTTCAATATCTGCAATTGGATCTACTTTACCAGCAACGTGTGTAATATTTTCATCTTCAAAGCAACGAACGACTTGGCAAATCGCATCTACTTGACGAATGTGGCTTAAAAATTTATTTCCTAAACCTTCCCCACGGCTAGCTCCTTTTACAATCCCTGCAATATCTGTAAATTCAAATGTTGTTGGAACTGTCTTTTTAGGTTTTACTAATTCTGTTAATTTTTGAAGTCTTTCATCTGGAACTTCTACGACACCAACGTTTGGGTCAATGGTCGCAAACGGATAGTTTGCTGCTTCTACTCCTGCTTTTGTAATTGCATTAAATAATGTTGATTTCCCAACGTTTGGTAATCCAACGATTCCTGCTGTTAACGCCATGTATTTTTCACACTCTTTCTATTCATTATTTTCTTTTTTCAAAGTTACTTTTTTCATTTTGCGTTCAAATTCTCGTCTTGGCATTAAGACCATTTGCCCACAATGATTACATTTGATACGAATATCCATTCCCATTCGAATGATCGTCCATGAATTGGTTTGACATGCATGGGGCTTTTTCATCTCAACGCAATCCCCAAGTGCATATTCTATTACAGCCATTCTATTCACTCCTAATCATCTAATTCAATTTCTAATACATCTAAAATACGAGTTAAATCTTTTTGAGAAAGGTATTCAATCTCGATTTTTCCACGTTCTCCTTTCGGAGTAATTTGGACAGATGTTCCAAATTTATCCATTAATCTTTCTTCTGATTCCACAATATAAGCTGGTTTTTCTTGAATCTTTTTGATTTTTTTTACTTTTTCAACAGGCTCGTTCATTGTTTGAATTAATTCTTCTAATGCTCGAACGGTCATTTCTTCTTCAATTACTTTTTTAGAAAGGGGAACGATTTTATCCGCTTGTTTTAATCCTAATAAAGCACGAGCATGCCCCACTGATAATTGACCTTCTTGTAATTGTGTCTGAACTTCTAATGGTAATGATAATAATCGAAGGAAGTTTGCAATATAAGGACGACTTTTCCCAATTTTCTTTGCTACTTCTTCTTGATTTAATTTCAAAGCATCCATTAAAGATTTATACGCTAATGCTTCATCAATTGGTCGTAAATCTTCTCTTTGTAAATTTTCTACAACGGCTACTTGAATCATAATTTCTTCGCTATATTCACGAATAATCGCTGGAATGGTTTCTTTCCCCGCAAGTTTAGAAGCTCGTAATCTTCTTTCACCTGCTACTAGTTCATAGCCTTTAATACTCGATTTACGAACGATAATTGGTTGGAAAACTCCTTGTTCACGAATGGAATCTGCTAATTCTTGTAAAGCTTCTTCATTAAAATCTTTTCGAGGTTGATACGGATTTGGACGAATTTCACTAATGGAAATTTCTTCAACTGTTTCATTTATTGTATCTACTTTTTCCAAATTTTCGATACTATCAAAATTTCCACCAAAAAGTGCATCAATTCCTCGACCTAAGCCTTTTGCTTTTTGATTTTTAACCATTTGATAACACTTCCTTTGCTAATTCAAGATACACTTCTGCCCCTCTTGAACGAGGATCATAGTCTACAATAGCTTGTCCATAACTTGGAGCTTCTGACAAACGAACATTTCTAGGAATAATCGTACGATATACTTTTTCTCTGAAGTATTTGATTACATCATCTTTCACTTCATTTCCTAAATTAGTACGTGCATCAAACATTGTTAGTAAAACACCTTCAATTTTCAACTGTGGATTGAAGTGTTTACGAACCATTGTAATTGTATTCATCAATTGAGATAATCCTTCTAGTGCATAATATTCGCATTGTACTGGAATCAGAACTGTATCACTAGCCGTAAATGCATTCATAGTTAAATGTCCTAATGAAGGTGGGCAATCAATAAAAATATAATCATATTCATCACGAATCGTTGTTAATGCTTGTTTCAATCGTTGCTCACGATGTGTTTGGTTTGTTAATTCAATTTCAGCTCCTGCTAGCTGAATGGTTGAAGGTACTATCATTAAATTTTCACGTGTTGTAGGTACAATCACTTCATGAACATTCACTTTATTGACAATAACATCATAAACATCATACGTTAAATCAGCTTTTTGTACCCCTAATCCACTTGTTGCATTTCCTTGAGGGTCACTATCAATAAGTAAAACTTTCTGACCCAATTTTGCTAGGGAAGCTGCTAAACTTACAGTAGTCGTTGTCTTACCAACACCACCTTTTTGGTTTGCAACTGAAATAATTCTTCCCATTCTCTTACCTCCAATCTTCATAAAAAAAGGAGAATGCAAGCATTCTCCCTCTCGCATGTCTACAAAATGTTTTCCATTTCTCGCAATTCTTAAAATTTATCCATTCCTATTGTAACAAAAAAACAAGAATATGAGTAGTCTTTTCCTTGGAAATCCATTGAAACATGAAGCTTTTAAATTCATTATAATGTAACTTAAAGCGTATCAAAGTGGTAATTCTTTTTTATGTTGTTGATTCATTCCATTAAAAATCACTTCATAAGTTTTTTGAATCGTTTCGTCTTCTTCATTTAAAATTAATGAGAAACTTTCAATTAAATTTGTCTTAACATCAGCTTTCATCTTTACAGTAATTTTTGTATTCTCATGCACTTGAATATTCATAGAAGCTAATGCTAAACGTACTGCTGCATCACTACCTTGGTATTCAAAACTACCATCTGACTGCCAAGTTGCAATATTTGACAAATCTTGAGCTAGTTGTAAAACACTGTGATACGAAAATCCTATAACATTTTGTAAGCTCGATTGAGCAGAAATAGTTGGTTCCCATCGATCTTGATAATAACGAATAGCTCCTTTACTACCTTCACTAATCACTTCAATTTGATTCGTAGCTTTGCCATCTGTTTTATCAATTCGAGTTCCAAAGCCTGTACCATCACTCCAAACAGATGCATTGGCAATGACTTGAGTCGAACTTGTTACGTCTTTTTTCTTTACTTCATTTTGTTTTAATGTTAAATGATAATTTTTAACTTGTGTTTCTTGTTGAACTAATTTATCTTGTAAAGCTTTATCCTCAACTACTTCACTACAACCTACTAGAAAAACTCCTAGTAAACAAATCATCCAAAAATTTACTTTTTTCATGTCATATTCTCCAATATCGTTTATAAAAATAGTATACAAAAAAAGAGAATTTCCTTCCAGAAATTCTCCTTCTAATCAGAAGCGTGGCAACGTCCTACCCTCACAGGGGGAAACCCCCAACTACTATCGGCGCT